>NZ_BCQU01000046.1:0-50906 GCF_001552235.1 Actinomadura rubrobrunea NBRC 15275
CGGCCGCCGCGGCCGCCGGAGCCGCGCCCGCGGCGGCCGGGCTGACCACGAGTCCGAGCAGGCCCAAGGCGATGACCAGCAACCGCGACAGCCGTCCGCGCTGGTCTGCCACGGGAGCGAACCGGCGCACGAGCTTCCTTCCGTCGGATGCGGCTGATCAGGCCCCCTGCGCAGGCCCTGACTCGGCCACGTTAGCCCATCGGACCCCCTCCGGGAACGGCGCCGCGCGCCTGGTTTCGATCATTTCACCGCCGCCCCGGAGGCGTTTTGTCGGACTTCGACCCCTTGGCCCGATTTGGCCACTTTGTCGTGAAACAAGCTATTGCTTGGGCGAAAAAGGCGAATTACTCTCGCGTTCACCACCCCGCTAACCGGAAGGAGCAAGTCCGGTGGTGCATCTCAGACGGACCGCGGTCCTCGGTGTCGCGACCCTGGCCGCCCTCGCTCTCGCCGTCCCCTCGGCGTCCGCGCAGACGACCACCGTCCGCAAGGGCTCGGCCACCGCCGACCCCTACTCCGGCAGGGTCCAGGCGTCCCTGCTCGGGGTCGCCACGGTCAGCACGTCCCTCGGCACGGGCAGCTGCAACGAGTCGACGATGACCGGGTCGATCCAGTCCGACGGCAGCGGCCTGACGATCGACTCGGCGAGCTTCAGCAACAACGGCGGCCCGTGCAGCGGCTCGACCTCGGCGACCATCACGCCCGAGAACTTCCCCTGGTCCGGCGGCAGCGCGACCTACGACTCGGCGCACACCGGCGGGCGTGACGCAGCCGTCACCATCGCCAACTTCCGCGTCCGCGCGGTGGTGAACATCCTCGGCGGCATCACCTGCATCTACGGCGGCAACCTGACCGCCAACGGCTTCAACCCGGACAACCCGAACCGCGGCGACACCTCCGTCGCCGAGGCCCAGGTCGGCGTGCGGAACGCCACCGTCAACAAGATCAGCAACGGCAGCAGCTTCCTGTGCCCGTCCACCGCGACGGTCAGCGCCAACTACAAGCTGCTCGGCGAGAGCAGCCCCGGGTCGGGCGTCTACGACCAGACCCTGTACGTCACCGAGTGATCCCCTTCGGGTGACCGCCTCCGAGGCGGTCCGACGACGACGCCGGGCCGCGCCTTCGTCCGCCGAAGGCGCGGCCCCGCCGTGTCCTCGCCCGCCGTCGTCACCCGCCGTGCGCGGCGGACGGCCGCGTCAGCAGCCGACCAGCTGGGCGGCCAGGTACGACTCCACCTGGGAGATGGCGATGCGCTCCTGGCGCATCGAGTCGCGCTCGCGCACCGTCACCGCGTCGTCGTTCAGCGTGTCGAAGTCGACGGTGATGCAGTACGGCGTGCCGATCTCGTCCTGGCGGCGGTAGCGGCGGCCGATGGCGCCCGCGTCGTCGAACTCCACGTTCCAGTGCCGGCGCAGCTGCGCGGCCAGGTCGCGGGCCTTCGGGGACAGGTCGGCGTTGCGCGACAGCGGCAGCACCGCGGCCTTGACCGGGGCCAGCCGGCGGTCCAGCCGCATGACCGTGCGCTTTTCCATCTTGCCCTTGGCGTTGGGCGCCTCGTCCTCGGCGTAGGCGTCCAGCAGGAACGTCAGGGCGCAGCGGTCCACGCCCGCCGCGGGCTCGATCACGTACGGGATGAACCGCTCCCCCGCCTCCTGGTCGAAGTACGACAGGTCGGTGCCGGAGCACTTGGAGTGCGTGCTCAGGTCGTAGTCGGTGCGGTTGGCGATGCCCTCCAGCTCGCCCCACTCGGCGCCGACGAAGTCGAACCGGTACTCGATGTCGACGGTCCGCTTGGAGTAGTGCGACAGCTTCTCCTTCGGGTGCTCGTACAGCCGCAGGTTCTCCTTGCGGATGCCCAGGTCGGTGTACCAGCGCAGGCGCTCGTCGATCCAGTACTGGTGCCACTCCTCGTCCGTGCCGGGACGGACGAAGAACTCCATCTCCATCTGCTCGAACTCGCGGGTGCGGAAGATGAAGTTGCCCGGCGTGATCTCATTGCGGAACGACTTGCCGATCTGGCCGATGCCGAAGGGGATCTTCCGCCGCGCCGACTGCTGGACGTTCAGGTAGTTGATGAAGATGCCCTGCGCGGTCTCGGGACGCAGGTAGGCCAGGCCGGACTCGTCCTCGACCGGGCCGAGGTAGGTCTTGAGCAGCCCGTTGAACATGCGCGGCGGGGTGAACGAGCCCTTGACCCCGCAGTTGGGGCAGGTCACGTCGGACAGGCCGTTCTCCGGCGCCTTGCCGTGCTTCTCCGCGTAGGCCTCTTCCAGGTGGTCGGCGCGGAACCGCTTGTGGCACGACTGGCACTCGGTGAGCGGGTCGACGAACGCCTGCACGTGGCCGCTGGCCTCCCACACCTCGCGGGCGAGGATCACGCAGGAGTCCAGGCCGACGACGTCCTCGCGCGCCTGCACCATGGCCTTCCACCACTGGCGCTTGACGTTGTTCTTCAGCTCGACGCCGAGCGGGCCGTAGTCCCAGGAGGAGCGCAGCCCGCCGTAGATCTCGCTCGACGGGTAGACCAGACCCCGACGCTTGGCGAGGTTGACGATCGTGTCCATCACGTCGGAACGGCGTGCCATATGCGTTTCTCCATCCGGCTGGCGGTCGGCGGGTCCTTGTCGTCGCGCCCCGGCCCGCGCCGGGCGGCGCGCCGTCGCGGCGGGTCGGAGCGGATGCGATCCCCGTTGGCGGTGGAACGCGCGGGCGCGGCGCATGCGGCGTCCCCGGGCGCTCCAAGGCTCTCCAGCTTAGGGCACCACCGGCGGCATCCGAGCACCGACCCGAAGAAGCCGCAGGTCACAGCGCCGCACCGACGCTCGTCGGCGGGTTCTGCGCCGGGTCAGAAGACCCGGCCGTCGACCATGTTGCTGTCGATGTTGATGGTGACGCCGCCGTGCGTCTCCCGGTGCCCGCCCCGGTACTGCTTGATCCGCCGGTGCGGAGGCCACCAGCGACGGGACATGTAGGGGCAGTTGTAGGGATCGGTACGTCCGTCCCAGTGCGCGAACCACACCGCCACGGGCTTCTTGATCCCTCGGGCCCGGCCCACGTCGCGGATGCTCGAGCCGACGCTGCCGTACACGCCCGGCACGTACCCGAGCTTGCGCAGCGCGCGGGTCCAGTTGTGCACGAACGTCAGCACCGCCTTGCGGCACCAGGCTTTGCGGCTGTCGTACACCTCCATGTCGTAGTAGACGGGGTTGCGCCGGGGGATGCCGAGGGCGCGGGCGCGCCGCACCGCGTCGCGGGCGGCCTGCCGCCCCGCCTTGGCGGCGCTCCCGGCGGAGAAGCGCTGCCGGAAGCGCGTGCACGGCGCCTGCAGGCCCACGTAGGTCGGGATGAGGCGGTATCCCATCCGGCGGACCTTGCGCACCCACGTGCGGTTCAGATTGGGCTGGGCGCAGGCGCGCGCCGCGCCTCCGATGTACATGTTGGCCACCTTGAACGATCTCCGCCAGGCGGCCATGGCCCGCAGCGAGGGCGCGGTGCAGGTGTCGAAGCCCTTCCCGGTGACCCAGCTCTTGCGCTTGCGCGGCTTGTGCGGCTTGCCCGCCTTCGGCTTGGGCGGTGACGCGTCGCGCGGCTTGTCCGGCGAGGGCTCGACGGGCGGCCGGGGCTTGACGTGCGGCCGGGGGGCGGACGGCCGCGGCGGCGGCGCCGGCTCCGAGGGCCCCGTGAGCCACGGCAGGAGCTGTTCCAGCAGCCCGAAGGCGTCCGAGCCCGGCGGGTCGGCGGGGTTCGCCGCGCCGCGCTGGGCCCCCGTCCACTCGGACGTCAGCCGGGTGCCGCGCAGGACCTGCTCCAGGACGGTCGGGTCCTCGCCGTACGTGCCGCGGATCTGCACGCCCGCCTCGGGCAGCCGCAGCACCGTCTCGTGGTCGGGCTCGCGCGGCACGGCGAACCGGGCCAGGCGGTCGGTGCGCACGGATCCGGCCCGGCGCTGCCGCGCCGGCTCGCCGGTCGACGCGCCGGAGTCGAGCGGCTCGATGTGCAGGGTCTCGGTGCGGCCGACGGCGCGGGCGGGGCAGTCGGGCTCCGGGCCGGGGCGGCCCAGGTAGACCGCGCGCCGGTCGTACCGCACGCAGCGGGTCGGGTCGCGGTCCAGCCAGTGGACCTCCCAGTCCGCGGGGACCGGCACGCGCACCCCCCGGTACTCGACGATCCGCAGACGGGACGCCGCCGCGACGCTCTGCTCGGCCTCGGCGCGCCGGACGGACGACCCCACATCGGTGACCAAGGGTGCGAGCGTCGTCACTCCCAGCAGTCCTGTCAGCGCGGCGGCATGACGCATCCCAGCTCCCCTCGGTGGTTCCGGCCGCGCACCGAAGGCCGCCCCCGCCCGGGACGGGCTCGGTTCCGGACGCCGGTCGCGTGCCCCGGCGCCCACGCCGGCCGACATGATCGTGACGCGGCAGTGATCGCCGGATGCGCGCGGCGCCAAACGGCGCCAGGATGATCTTTTCCGCCGGCTTTTCCAACACGAGGCGAAGGGCGCTGGAAAGTCAGCGGGACGCGACGATCTCGTACGCTCCGGGCTCGTCCAGCGCCATCGCCGCCAGCGGGATGAACCGCAGCCGCACCTCATAGGCGCCGAGGGCGCGCCGGTAGTGGCCGGCGCCGTCCCACTCGGTGACCAGGGCCCACAGGGTCGGGTCGTCGACGGTCCGCGCGAGCCGCCCCGAGCGGTAACCGGGGCTGGCCGCCAGGGCCTCCAGGATCTGGCCCATCTGCTCGGCGAAGCCCTCGGCCTGCTCCTCGGGGACGCGGTACCGGGTGATGGCGATCATGAGGCCATCCTCCCAGCCGGGCGCCGCGACCGCCCGCCCGGCTAGGTTGGGAGCGTGCGGACAGGGAGCGAGCCCTCGGGAATGCGGGCGACGATCGAACGGTTGAGCGCGACGCCGGTGGTCTTCCTGCACCGGCTGCCGCGCTGGGTGCTGCTGGCGGCCGTGTTCGCGCTGCTGGCCGTCGGCATGGTGGGCACCGGCTGGGTGGGGGCCGCCGGGCTGCTGGCGCTGCTGGCGCTGCTCGCCTGGTTCGCCTACCTCAACTGGCCGGCGCTGGACGCCTCCGGACGGGCGCTGCGCATCGCGGCGATGGCGGTGTTGGCGGCATTTGCCGCAGGTCATCTCTTTGGTCGGTTTTGACAACCGTTTTCATCTTCGTCCACACTTGAGGTGTGTTCACCTCTCGTACCACCGTTCGCGCGCTTCGCCGCGCCGTTCCCGTGACCGCCGTGACCGTGGCCGGGCTGCTCGGCCTGACCGCCTGCGGAGGCTCCGGCACCGCCGAGGGGGCGGGCGGCGGCGGGACCGAGGTGGTCGCGTCGTTCTATCCGATGGCCTGGCTGGCGGAGCAGGTCGGCGGCCCGGACGTGTCGGTCGCCACGCTCACCGAGCCCGGCGCCGAGCCGCACGACCTGGAGCTGACCCCCCGGCAGATCGCCGACATCGGCGAGGCCGACCTCACCGTCTACGTCAAGGGCGTGCAGCCCGCGGTGGACAAGGCCGTGGAGCAGCACGCGAAGGACACGTCGCTGGACGCGGCGGCCGCCGTCCCGACGCTGCCCGCCCCGTCCGGCGCCGACGAGCATGAGCACGGTGAGGAGCACGGCCACGAGGAGGGCCGCGAGTCGAAGGTCTCCTACGACCCCCACGTCTGGCTGGACCCCGGCCGCATGGCGACCATCGCCACCGCGCTGGGCGACAGGCTCGCCGGCGCCGACGCGGCGCACGCCGCCGGGTACAAGGCCCGCGCGCAGTCGACGGCCGCGCGGCTGAAGCAGCTCGACCAGACGTTCCGGGACGGGCTGAAGTCCTGCGAGCGCGACACCATCGTCACCGCGCACGCCGCGTTCGGCTACCTCGCCGACCGGTACGGCCTCACGCAGGTCTCCATCGCCGGGGTGGACCCGTCCGCGGAGCCGTCCCCGGCCCGGCTGAGCGAGCTGACCCGCCGGATCAGGTCGGCGGGCGCCACCACCGTGTTCACCGAGACCCTGGTCAGCCCGAAGGTGGCGCAGACCCTGGCCCGGGAGGCGGGCGTGCGCACCGCCGTCCTCGACCCGGTGGAGGGGGTCGCGAAGGGGTCCGGCGACGACTACATGTCGATCATGCGCCGGAACCTGGACACGCTGCGATCCGCGCTGGAGTGCTCATGAGTTCCGCCCCGCCCCTGCAGATGACCGGCGGCCGCGTCCGGTTCGACGGCCGCGAGGCGCTGAGCGGCGTCGACCTGCGGGTCGGCGCCGGGGAGTTCCTGGCGGTGCTGGGCGCCAACGGGTCCGGCAAGTCCACCCTGGTGCGGGCCCTGCTCGGGCTCGTGCCGCTGTCGGGCGGGCGCACCGAGATCTACGGCGTGCCGCCCGCCCGGTTCCGCGACTGGAAGCGCGTCGGCTACGTGCCGCAGCGGCTGCCGGCGGGCGGCGGCGTGCCCGCGACCGTGCGCGAGATCGTGGCGTCCGGCCGGGTGGCCCGGCGGTCGCGCTGGCGGCCCGCCTCGTCCGCCGACCGGGCCGCGGTGGACGCCGCGCTGCGCGCCGTCGGCCTGGCCGACCGGGCGCGCGACTCGGCGCACCTGCTGTCCGGCGGCCAGCAGCGGCGGGTGCTGATCGCGCGGGCGCTGGCGGGCGAGCCCGACGTCCTGGTGATGGACGAGCCGACCGCGGGCGTGGACGCCGCCAGCCAGGCCGCCCTGGCCGCCATTCTCCGCGAGCTGGCCGGGCGGGGCCGCACGGTGGTGCTGGTGGCCCACGAGCTCGGCCCGCTGGAGCCGCTGATCGACCGGTGCGTCGTCATGGAGCACGGCCGCGTCGCGCACGAGGGCGCGCCGCCGCCGCCCGCCTGGAGTCGGGCGGCTCAGGCCGAGGACCCGCACCACCACGGGCCGCGCGAGGGGGCCCGCTCGGACGAGATCGGGATGAGGGCCGGCTGACCATGCTCGACATGCTGCAATACGACTTCATGAGGATCGCGCTGGTCAGCGCGATCCTCATCGGCGTGACCGCCCCGGCGGTCGGCACGTTCATCGTGCAGCGCCGGCTGTCGCTGCTCGGCGACGGCGTCGGGCACATCGCGCTGACCGGAATCGGCCTGGCGCTGCTCACCGGGACGTCCCCGCTGCTCGGGGCGCTGGTGGTGTGCGTGCTCGGCGCGGTCGCGATCGAGGTGCTGCGCGCGCGCAGCCGCAGCGGCGGCGACGTGGCGCTGGCCGTCCTCTTCTACGGCGGGCTCGCCGGAGGCGTGCTGCTGACCAACCGGGAGGGCGGCGGCGCGAGCCTGCAGGCCTACCTGTTCGGGTCGATCACCAGCGTCACCGCCCGCGACCTGTACGTGGTGGCGGGCCTGGCCGTGGTCGTGCTGGGCATCGTGCTGGTGTTCGGGCGTGAGCTGTTCCTGCTGTGCCAGGACGAGGAGGTGGCGCGGACGGCGGGGCTGCCCGTCCGGTTCCTCAGCGTGCTGATCGCGGCGACCGCCGCGGTCACCGTGGTCATCGCCATGCGCGCCATCGGGCTGCTGCTGGTCAGCGCGCTCATGGTCGTGCCGGTGGCGGCCGCGCAGCAGGTGACACGGGGCTTTCGCGGCACCATGCTGGTGGCGATGGGAGTCGGTGTACTGTCGGCGGTGACGGGGCTGGCGGGGTCGTTCCAGTACGACCTGCCGCCGGGCCCGTCGATCGTGCTGCTGGCCCTGGCGATCTTCCTGGCCGCGGTGGTCGGGGGATCGGTGGTGCGCCGGCGCCGCACGGTCCCGGCCCCGGTCCCCGACGAGGCCCGGGCAGGCGCGACAGCCGAGGCGGAGGTAAGAGGGGGATGACGACGACCCGCCGCAACGCGGTACGGCAGGCTCTGGCCAAGTGCGAGGGCTTCCGCAGTGCCCAGGACATCTACGCCGACCTGCGTGCGAGCGGTTCCAAGATCGGACTGACCACGGTCTACCGGGCGCTGCAGGCGCTCAGCGACTCCGGCGAGGTGGACGTGCTGCGCACCGACGAGGGCGAGGCCGTCTACCGCGCCTGCCGCACCGAGGAGCACCACCACCACTTGGTCTGCCGCGGCTGCGGCCGGACCGTGGAGGTCGCGGGCCCGGCCGTCGAGAAGTGGGCCGACGCGGTGGGGGCCGAGCACGGGTTCGTGGACATCACCCACACCGTCGAGGTGTTCGGCACCTGCGCCGACTGCGCCGCGTCCGCCGACGCCGCCTCCGACGGCCCGTCCGGGGAGGCGCCGGGGAAGGCGTCCGGATCGCCCGGCAGGGCGGCCGCGGGCCGATCCTGACGCGCCGCGCCCCGCCTCGCCCCCGCCGCGGGGGCCATGGTGAAGAATCGAACCATGGCTACGACACGTACCGCGAACGCACACTGGGAAGGGCCGCTCATGGGCGGCCAGGGCACCGTCTCGCTCGACTCGTCCAAGGTCGGCGCGTTCGAGGTGACCTGGCCGTCGCGGGCCGAGCAGCCGGACGGCCGCACCAGCCCGGAGGAGCTGATCGCCGCCGCGCACTCCACCTGCTACTCGATGGCGCTCTCGCACGGGCTGGCCGGGAAGGGCACGCCGCCGGAGAAGATCGACACCCGCGCCGAGGTCACCTTCCAGCCGGGCGAGGGCATCACCGGCATCCACCTGACGGTGCGCGCCAGCGTGCCCGGCCTGTCGGCCGCCGACTTCGAGCGGGCGGCGCAGGACGCCAAGGCGAACTGCCCGGTCAGCAAGGCCCTGGCCGGCACGAAGATCACTCTGGACGCCGCCCTGGTCTGACTCCGGGCGGACGGCGGCCCCGGACGCCCGGGGCCGCCGTCACCGCGCGGTCGCGAGCGACCCGGCGGAGCGGTCGAGGCGCACGCTGCGGCGCCCGTCGACCGAGACCGGCGCGTCGCCGGCGATGAGGACGCGGTGCAGGCGGCGCGGCCGGTCGCCGAAGTCCCGCACCGTGCGGTGCTGGGTGGCGCGGTTGTCCCAGATCGCCACGTCGCCCGGCGCCCAGCGCCAGCGCACCGTGTTCTCCAGCCGGGTGACGTGCTCCTGGAACAGGCGGATCAGCGCCCGCGCGTCGGCCCGGTCGCTGAGGCCGACGACGGAGCGGGCGAAGCCGCCGAGCAGGATGGCGCGCTTCCCCGTCTCCGGGTGCACCCGGACGACCGGGTGCTCGGTCTCGAACGCGGCGGTGGCGGACGGCGGGCGGCGCGGCACGGCCCCGGCGGCGTTCACGCGGACGTAGTCGTACCTGTTGCTGTGCACGGCCCAGAGCCGGTCGGCGATCTCCCGCAGCTCGGCCGGCAGCCCCTCGTAGGCGGCGGCGGTGTTGGCCCAGACGGTGTCGCCGCCGTGCGGCGGGACCTCCACGGCGCGCAGCACCGCCGCCTTGGGCGGACGCTCGATGAAGGTGACGTCGGTGTGCCATTCGTCGGCGCGTCCGCCGCGGGCGCCGTCGAGGTCCAGAACGTGCTCGTGGCCGTCCAGCGGGGGCAGGACCGGGTGCGCGGCCATGGGCTCGCCGAGCCGGCGGGCGAACCGGACCTGCCCGGCCGCGTCCAGATGGTGCTGGCCGCGGAAGAACAGCACCTTGTGACGCAGCACCGCGTCCCAGATCAGCGCCACCACGTCGTCCGCGAGGTCCCCGTCGAGGCGCACGCCGGCGGCGACGGCTCCGATGCGTCCGGCCACGGGCGTGAACCGCACCGGCCCGTCCTCGTCGGTGCGGGCGGACTCCGGGACCCGATGGGACATGCCACGACCGTACGCGCCCCCGACCGGGCTAGGCAACTTAATCGGTAGGGATTATCGAATATTGGCGGCGGCGAGGAGGCGCACGGCCTTCTCGCGCGGGATCGTCGGGAACGGCGGCGCCGGACGTCAGGTCGCCGAGGCGGGCGCCACCGGGTTGGGCTCCGCGCCGCCGTAGCGCCGATCACGCGAAGCGTAGATCTCGCAGGCGTGCCACAGGTGCCGCCGGTCGAAGTCGGGCCACAGCGTGTCGAGGAACACCATCTCCGCGTACGCCGACTGCCACAGCAGGAAGTTGGAGATGCGCTGCTCGCCGGACGAGCGCAGGAACAGATCCACGTCGGGGATGTCCGGCTCGTCCAGGTACCGGGCGAACAGCTTCTCGTCGATCTTGTCGGGGGACAGCCGGCCGTCGCGCACGTCCCGGGCGATGGCCGCGGCCGCGTCGGCGATCTCGGCGCGGCCGCCGTAGTTCACGCAGAACTGCAGGGTGAGCACGTCGTTGTCGCGCGTCATCTCCTCGGCCGTCTCCAGCTCCTTGATGACGCTGCGCCACAGCCGCGGCCGCCGCCCGGCCCAGCGCACCCGCACGCCCATCGCGTGCAGCTGGTCGCGGCGGCGCCGGATGACGTCCCGGTTGAAGCCCATGAGGAAGCGCACCTCGTCGGGCGAGCGCTTCCAGTTCTCGGTGGAGAAGGCGTACGCCGACAGATAGGGGATGCCGAGCTCGATGGCCCCCATGATCACGTCGAAGAGGGAGTCCTCCCCCATCTTGTGCCCCTCGGTGCGGGGCAGGCCCCGCTGCTTGGCCCAGCGTCCGTTGCCGTCCATCACGATGGCCACGTGCCGGGGCACCAGGTGGGCCGGGATGGCGGGCGGCCTCGCGCCGCTGGCGTGCGGTATCGGAGGCTGTACTGCCCTGGTCAAACTCGCTCCCTGTGGTCGGTCGTGTCGTCCGCCTCGACGCCGTCCGCAGCACCGCCCGGGCCCGCGGCGGACCCCGGCCCGGCGAACGACGGGTCGCGCTCCACGTGCCGCAGGGACCGGATGCCGTGCTCCAGATGCCACTGCAGGTACGCCGCCACGAGGCCGCTGCACTCTGCCCGGTGGCGGGGCTCGCTGCGGTCGGCCAGCTCCCAGTCGCCCCGCAGCAGCGCCAGCATCAGCGCCAACGTGGGCGGCGCCGGGGTCGCCGCGCCCGGCTGGCGGCACCGCGCGCACACCGCGCCGCCCGCCGGGATGGCGAACCCGCGCAGCTGCGAGCGCGCGCCGCACCGGCAGCACTCGTCGATCGCCGGGGCCCAGCCCGCCACCGACAGCGAGCGCAGCAGGAACGCGTCCAGCACCAGCCGCGGGTCGTGGTCGCCTTCCGCCAGCGTACGCAGCCCGCCGACCAGCAGCAGGAACTGGCGCAGCGCGGGCTCGCGCTCCTCGGCGGTGAGCTTCTCGGCGGTCTCCAGCATCGCCGTCCCGGCGGTGTAGCGCGGGTAGTCGGCGACCAGCCGCTGCCCGTACGGCCGCAGCGTCTCGGCCTGGGTGATCAGGTCGAGCGAGCGCCGCTCGTACAGCTGCAGGTCCACGTGGGTGAACGGCTCCAGCCGCGCGCCGAAGCGGGACTTGGTCTTGCGGACCCCCTTGGCGACGGCGCGGATGCGCCCGGTGCGCCGGGTCAGCACCGTCACGATGCGGTCGGCCTCGCCCAGCTTCTGCGTGCGCAGGACGATGCCTTCGTCGCGGTAGAGGGTCACCCGCCCATTCTCCCGCACTTCGCCCGGCCGGATGACGACCGCGCGCCGTCTCCGGCGCCCCGGGCCGTGAGCCCTGAGCGCCCCGGACAGGCGATCATTACCGCGCGTGACCGAAATAGATCGTCGACGCAACAGCGAACCTGTGGCCGCCGTCACGCCGAACTGTCAGCGTTGTGCCATGAGTTGTGCCATGAGATGCACCATCGTGCCACCGCACATCCTCGAACGGCTCGCCGGCGGCGACAACCCGGCGCTGCGCGACATGGCCCACCGCACCCTGGTCTTCAGCTCGGCCGCCCGGACGCGACGCCGGACGCTGGCCGTGCGGGCGCCCTCCCCCGCGGAGGACTTCGTCCCCAAGCGCACCGTCTACGACGCCGAGGGGCGCGAGGAGCTGCCCGGCCGCGAGGCGCGCACGGAGGGGCAGGAGCCCACCGGCGACACCGCCGTCGACCAGTGCTACGACTGGCTCGGCGTGACGTTCGACTTCTTCGAGTCCGCCTACCGGCGCGACTCCATCGACGGCGCCGGGCTGCCGCTGCTGTCCACCGTCCACTACGGCCGCGACTACGCCAACGCGTTCTGGGACGGCAAGCAGATGGTGTACGGGGACGGCGACGGCACGGTGTTCCTCGGCTTCACCGGGCCGCTGGACGTCACCGGCCACGAGCTCACCCACGGCATCATCCAGTACACCGCCGACCTGCAGTACTACGGGCAGTCCGGGGCGCTCAACGAGTCGGTGGCCGACGTGTTCGGCTCGCTGATCAAGCAGTCGCATCTGGGGCAGACCGCGGACCAGGCCGACTGGCTGATCGGGCAGGGCCTGTTCGCCGAGGGCGTCCAGGGCGTGGCGCTGCGGTCGCTGAAGGAGCCGGGCACCGCCTACGACGACCCGCGCCTGGGCAAGGACCCGCAGCCCGGCCACATGCGCGACTACGTGGAGACCTACCGCGACAACGGCGGCGTCCACATCAATTCCGGCATACCGAATAAGGCGTTCTACCTGGCGGCCACGGCGATCGGCGGGTACGCATGGGAGAAGGCCGGTCGGATCTGGTACGAGACGCTCACCGGCGGCGCGCTGTCCGCCGAGGTGGACTTCGCCGGATTCGCCGCCGAGACTGTCAGGACCGCCGCCCGCCTGTACGGCGCCGACGCCGCCGAGACGCAAGCGGTGAAACAGGCGTGGTCCGGGGTAGGCGTGCGGGCATGACGCCGGCGACGCCACGGGCGCCCCGGCGCGGCGGCCGCCGCGCCCGTCCGGGGCGTCGCGGGTGGACCGACGGCACCGATGAGGCAACCGGAGGCGAAGTGAAGGTCACAGTCGTTCGCAGCGGCGGGTTCTCCGGGATCGAACAGCGGGCCGAGTCCGACACCGCCAGCGACCCGATGCTGGCGCGGCTGGTCGACCGGGTGGACCTCGGCGCGGTGCCTCCACCGGGACGCATCCCCGACCAGTTCCTCTACGACATCTGCATCGACGGCGCCACCGCCACCGTCGGAGAGGCCCAGCTGCAGGGGCCGCTGCGGGAACTGGTCCACCACGTTCTGGGACGCGCACGCTGATCACCGGCCGACGCGGCGCGGGACGGCGGCGCGGCGGACTCGCTCCGGCCCCGGACGGAAGATCGTCCCGCCCGGGGGCCGGGCGACCGGGCCCGGGGGCTCGTCCCTGGGGAGGCGATGTCGGGGCCTCAAGGGACGGCCGTCTGCGGGCACGGCGGTCTCCCGCATGGTTCGCAGCGGGACGACCGGGTATGGCGCACCCGGTGGTCTGACGGGCGCCGCGCCGCCCGTCAGACCACCGGGGCCGTCTTTCAGCGCGGGCCGGCGGACGCGACGCGCTCCTTGTCGCAGGAGGCGTCGGTCTCGGCGTCGGCTTCGGTTTGGGCGCGGGCCACGCGGTTGACCGCGGACAGGATGGCCTTGAGGGAGGCGGTGACGATGTTGCCGTCGATGCCGACGCCCCACACCACCGTGCCGTCCACGTCGCACTCGACGTAGGCGGCGGCGCGGGCGTCGCCGCCGGCGCTCAGCGCGTGCTCGGCGTAGTCGAGGACCCGCACGTTGACGCCCACGGTGGCCAGCGCCGCCTCGAACGCCGACACCGGGCCGTTGCCCACGCCCTCGATCTCGCGGATCTCGCCGTCGATGCGGATGTCGCAGCTGAGCACGTCCTTCTCGTCCACCCGGGAGACGGCGCGGTGCGCCAGCAGCCCCACCCGCGGCCCGGCGGCCAGGTACTCCGCCTCGAAGATCTGCCACATGCGCTCGGGCGTGACCTCGCCGCCCTCGGCGTCGGTGTGCCGCTGCACCACCCGGGAGAACTCGATCTGCAGCCGCCGCGGCAGGTCGAGCGAGTGCTCGGTCTTCATGATGTACGACACGCCGCCCTTGCCGGACTGGCTGTTGACGCGGATGACCGCCTCGTAGGTGCGGCCCACGTCCTTGGGGTCGATCGGCAGGTACGGCAGCTCCCAGCGGAACTGGTCCACCGGCACCCCGGCCGCGGCGGCGTCGGCCTCCAGCGCCGCGAACCCCTTCTTGATGGCGTCCTGGTGGGAGCCGGAGAACGACGTGTACACCAGGTCCCCGGCGTAAGGGTGCCGCTCGTGCACCGGAAGCTGGTTGCAGTACTCGACGGTGCGGCGGATCTCGTCGATGTCGGAGAAGTCGATCTGCGGGTCCACGCCCTGGGAGAACAGGTTCATGCCCAGCGTGACCAGGCAGACGTTGCCGGTGCGCTCGCCGTTGCCGAACAGGCAGCCCTCCACCCGGTCGGCCCCGGCCATCACCGCCAGCTCGGCCGCCGCCACACCGGTGCCGCGGTCGTTGTGCGGGTGCACCGACAGGCACACGAACTCGCGCCGCGACAGGTTGCGGCTCATCCACTCGATCTGGTCGGCGTACACGTTCGGCGTGGCGCGCTCGATGGTGGACGGCAGGTTCAGGATGATCTCGCGGTCCGGACCGGGCCGCCAGACGTCCATGACCGCCTCGCAGACCTCCAGGGCGAAGTCCAGCTCGGTGTCGATGAAGATCTCCGGCGAGTACTCGTACCCGAAGTCGCAGTCGCCCAGGTACTGCTCGGCGAACTTCATCACCGTCCGGGTGCCCTCGACCGCCAGCGCCTTGCACTCCTCGCGGCCGATGCCGAACACCACCCGGCGGAACAGCGGCGCGGTGGCGTTGTACAGGTGAACGGTGGCGCGCTCGGCCCCGACCAGCGACTGCACGGTGCGCTCGATGAGCTCCTCGCGCGCCTGGGTCAGCACCGAGATCCGCACGTCGTCGGGGATCCGGTCCTCTTCGATCAGGCGGCGGACGAAGTCGAAGTCGGTCTGGCTGGCCGCCGGGAACCCGACCTCGATCTCCTTGTAGCCCATCCGCACCAGCAGCTCGAACATCTTGAGCTTGCGGTGCCCGTCCATCGGGTCGATCAGGGCCTGGTTGCCGTCGCGCAGGTCGGTGGACAGCCAGCGCGGCGCCTTGGTGATCGTCTTGTTGGGCCATGTGCGGTCCGGCAGGTCGACCGGGGCGAACGGACGGTACCGGTGGACGGGCATGCCGGACGGCTTCTGCGCGTTCATGTCGGGGAGCCCTCTGTGCTCGGAAAGGTCCTGGCGGTCGACGTGCAGGTCGAAGCCCCGCAGCGGGGGAGCCGACCTTGGGACTACGGGCCCCCGCTGCGGCCGCTAAGGAGAAGCAGCTCGCGGAGCACGGATGCAAAGCTAACAGATCTCATCCGGGTAACGGAAACGATGTCCGGCATCTGAGATCCCGCGAACCTCGCGCGGCGCGTCACACGACGCCGGGGCGGCCGGGGACGAGCACCGACAGGCAGGTGACGCAGCCCTCCAGCGCCTCGAACTCGCCGATGTCGACGGTCGTGACGCGCCAGCCGTCGGCGGCGAGGAGCCGGGCGGTGCGCGGCGCGGAGGCGGCCAGCAGCACGCGGTCGGGGCCGAGCGCCAGCACGTGCGCGCCCGCCGGTTCGGGCGCCACCCGCAGGCACGGCAGCACCGAGGTGTCGACGTGGTCCGGCAGGCCGATCAGGGAGCCGTCGGGCAGGGCCGTCAGCGCCGACTTCAGGTGCAGGCGGCCGCGGACGTCGACCGGCACCACCCGGCGCGTCCCGACCAGCCGGGCGAGCTGGCAGATGCCGTCCTCGTTGGTGCGGCCGCTGCGCCCCACGTACACGGTGCCGCCCGCCTGCAGCACGTCGCCGCCGTCCAGCGTCCCCGGCGCCTCGATCCGCGCCACCCGCAGGCCGAGATCGCGCACGGCCTTCTCGGCGCCGGCCGTCTCGCCGCGCCGCGACGGCGCCCCCGGTCGGCACACCACGGCCAGGTCGCCGCACACCACGACGGCGTCCTCGACGAACACCGCGTCGGGATGGTCGTCGGCCGGCTCGACGGCGCGCACCCGCCAGCCCGCGTCCCGCAGCGCCGCCACGTACTCGGCGTGCTGGGCCCGCGCCCGGTCGACGTCCACGGGACGGCGCCGACGATGCGTGACGATCCCCTCGGCGAGCCGCGGCCCCGGCTCGCGCACCAGCGCCGTGCCCGGCTCGGGCGCGGTCACCTGGCCGCGCCCTCGGCGGTGACGATGACGCCCAGGGCGTGCGCCCGCGACATGCCGAGCAGGTGGGCGACGTGGTGGAGGGCCTGGCGTTCCCGCTCGGTGAGCGGCCCGTCGGCGAGCCCGATCCGGACGGCCTGCGCCAGGAACCACTCCTTGGCCTCGACCGCCAACCGCTCCCCGGCGCGGGCGACCTCCTCCTCCAGGACCTCCGGGGGCAGCCGCAGGTCGGCCTCGATCGCCGCGTCGTCGTAGCGGGCGTCGCCGTACCCGGCGACGGCCTCGACCGCCCGGGCGCGGGCCGCCCCGTCCGCCGGGTCGCCGGCCCGCAGCACCAGCCCGGCCGCGGCGCGCATGCCCGCCGCGAGCGCGGCGGCCATCTGCTGCGCGGTGGGGGCGCGCAGCACCGACGGGGCGAACCGGGTCCGGCAGGTGCGGCACTCGACGATTTCGCCGACCCGGCCGAGCGGGACGACCGGCAGGAAGAACAGGGTGAACCAGCGCCGTCCGGTCCGCAGCCGGTAGGCCCGGTCGCCGCCGCAGCCCGGGCAGTGGAACACGCCCTCGTCCACGGTGCGGAAGAACACCGACAGTCCGAAAATGAGCAGCACCGGGCCCTCCTCCCGTATCGGACTCCACTCCAACGTACCGATGTCCGCGACCGCCGTGCCCATCGGAGGGGTCGAGGCCCCCGCCCCTTACGCTGGGTTTATGAGCGGTGACCTTGAACCCGAGGAGGACGGCGCGCGGCGGCCGGACGACCGGCCCGCCGGGGAACGGCCCGGCGTGGAACGGTCCGGCCCGGAGCCCGGCCGCCCGGCCTTCCTGCCGCCCCTCGGCGGTCATCCGCGGCTCGGTGAGGCGCTCGTGCCCCCCGCCCAGCCGCTCGTCCCGTCCGCCGCGCCGCGGGCGTCCGGCGCCCCGCCGTGGGCGGGGCCGCTGTGGAACGCGGGGGTGCTCGTCGCGGCGGCGGTGCTGCTGGTGTCGGCGTTCCTGCCCTGGGTGCGGGCGCGGGTGTTGCTGAGCGCCTTCGGCCAGACGCTGACGCGCGACCTGGGCACGGCGACGGGCCTGGACGCCGACGGGATGGCGGCGGCGATCCCCGTCCTGGCGCTCGCCGCGTTCGGCATGGCGTTCTGGGGCCTGATCGTCGACGACCCGCGCGTCTCCTCGCTCACCGCCGTCCCCGGCGGGATGGCCCTGGTCACCTCCGGGGTCTTCCTGCTGCGCCTGGACCAGACCCGGGACCGGCTGGTGGGGCCCGACACGACCTACGGCTACGAGATCACCCCCGCGTACGGCTGGTACATGGCGGTGGCGTCCTCCCTGCTGGTGCTGGGCTTCGGCCTCGCCCGCCCCGTGGTCGCCCGGGCGAGCGCGTCCGAGCCCGCCCCGCAACCGGCCCCGCCCCCGCCGCCGCAGCCGCAGTGGCATGAGGCGCCGCGCCCCGTCGCGGAGCCGTCGCAGCCGGACGGGCGTCCCGCGTCTGCGGCGGCCGGACAGGACGGCGAGGCCGCCTCTCCGCCGCCCGCCGACGCCGAGCCCGGCCGGGCCGCGGCGCCGTCCGACACGGCGGGCGCCGAGCGGGACGAGGCCGACGGGAGCGCCTCGGGCGACGACGCGGACGGACGCGACCAGGACGCCTCCGCGCGGCGCGGCCACCGCGACGACGCAGCCGGCCCGGAGAAGAAGCGGCAGGCGAGCCGGCGCGGATCGACGTCGTGGTCGCCTCCGTGACGTGCGCCTTCTCGGCCGTGGCGGCCGTCAGTCGTAGAAGCCGTTTCGTAGAAGCCGTCAGTCGTAGAAGCCGAGGCGGCGCAGCTGCTTGGGGTCGCGCTGCCAGTCCTTGGCCACCTTGACGTGCAGGTCGAGGTAGACCTTCGTGCCGAGGAGCGCCTCGATCTGGCGGCGGGCCTTGGCGCCGACCGCCTTCAGCCGCGAGCCCCTGTGGCCGATGATGATGCCCTTCTGGCTGGGCCGCTCGACGAACAGGTGCGCGTACACGTCCACCAGGTCGTCGCGGCCCTCGCGCGGCGCCATCTCCTCCACCACCACGGCGATGGAGTGCGGCAGCTCGTCGCGGACGCCCTCCAGGGCGGCCTCGCGGACGAGCTCGGCGACCAGCACCTGCTCCGGCTCGTCGGTCAGGTCGCCCTCGGGGTAGAGCGCCGCGCCCTCGGGCAGGTGGGAGATCAGCAGGTCGGCGACCACGTCCACCTGGAAGCCGCTCTCGGCCGAGCACGGCACGATGTCGGCGAAGTCGCCGAGCTCCTGCACGGCCAGCAGCTGCGCGGCGATCTGCTCCGGGGCGGCCAGGTCGGTCTTGGTGACGATCGCGACGACGGGGGTGCGCCTGACGTTGGCCAGCTCGCGGGCGATGAACCGGTCGCCCCGGCCGATGGGCTGGTCGGCGGGCACGCAGAACCCGATGACGTCGACCTCGGTCAGCGTGGAGCGCACCAGGCTGTCCAGCCGCTCCCCGAGCAGCGTGCGCGGCTTGTGCAGGCCGGGGGTGTCGACGATGACCAGCTGCGCGTCCGGCCGGTGCACGATGCCGCGGATCGCGCGGCGGGTGGTCTGCGGACGGTCGCTGGTGATCGCGACCTTGGTGCCGACCAGCGCGTTCATCAGGGTCGACTTGCCGACGTTGGGCCGCCCGACGAAGCAGGCGAACCCGGACCGGAACCCGGTCCGCGGGTCCGCGGGCATCGCCTCGCGGGGCTCGGCCGCCGAGGTCGCCTTCTCTGATCTCACAGCACCAACGCTATCCTGCGCGAAATCCCGGACGTTCACGCACGAGTATCGCAGCGCCCGGCCGGCGGTCGCGCCCGGACGGGCGGCCCGCCCCCCGGCGGACGCGGGCGGCGCTTTAGGCTGGTCGCGTGAGCGAACTGAGCGCCGAGGACAGCAAGATCATCACGTTGGCCCGGTCCGCGCGGGCCCGCACCGGGGCGGCCGAGGGCGCGGCGGTCCGCGACGACACCGGCCGCACCTACGCGGCCTGCACCGTCGACCTGCCGTCGCTGAAGCTGTCGGCCCTGCAGGCGGCGGTGGCCATGGCCGTGTCCAGCGGCGCGGACGACCTGGAGGCGGCCGCCGTGGTCACCGCGGAGGACGCCGTCCGCGACGCCGACCTCGCCGCGGTCCGCGACCTCGGCGCCAAGGCGCCCGTGCTGGTCGCGGCGCCCGACGGGACGCTGCGCACCACCGTCCAGCCCGGCTGACCGGCCCGCCGGGCGGCCCCGCCGAGCACGGCCCGCGGCGGTCAGGTGGCCGACTCGGCGCGTTCGGGGACCTCCTCCTGCGGCTCGGCGCGGACGCGCCGCACCAGCACCGTCCCGATCCGGTTGCGCCGCCCGGCGATGCTCTCGGCGCGCAGTGTCAGCCCCGCCACCTCGGCGGTGGCCCCTTCGATGGGGACGCGGCCGAGCGCGTGCGCCAGCAGCCCGCCGACCGTCTCGACCCCCTCGACGTCGATCTCCACGCCGAACAGCTCGGCCAGGTCCTCCACGGGCAGCCGGGCGGTGACCCGGGCGGTGTCGTCGTCCAGCCACTCCACCCGGGGCGCCTCGACGTCGTACTCGTCGGCGATCTCCCCGACGATCTCCTCGAGGATGTCCTCGATGGTGACCAGCCCGGCGGTGCCGCCGTACTCGTCGATGACCACGGCGAGGTGGATCTGCCGGGCCTGCATCTCGCGCAGCAGCTCGTCGATGGGCTTGCTGTCGGGCACGTAGGTGGCCGGGCGCATCACCGACGAGACCAGCTCGGTGGTCTCCCCGCGGGGGTTCTCGTGCACGCGGCGCACCACGTCCTTGAGGTAGGCGATGCCGACGACGTCGTCCTCGTTCTCCCCCACCACCGGGATGCGGGAGAAGCCGCTGCGCAGCGCCAGCGACATCGCCTGCCGCAGGGTCTTGCCGCGCTCGATGAACACGATGTCGGTGCGCGGCACCATGACCTCGCGCACCAGCGTGTCGCCCAGCTCGAACACCGAGTGGATCATCTGCCGCTCGCCCGGCTCGATCAGGCTGCGCTGCTCGGCCAGGTCCACCAGGTCGCGCAGCTCCGCCTCGGAGGCGAACGGGCCCTCCCGGAAGCCGCGCCCGGGCGTGAGCGCGTTGCCCAGCGCGATCAGCAGCCGCGGCAGCGGCCCGAACACCCGCGTCACCGGGTGGATCACCGCCGCCCCGACCAGCGCGACCCGGTCGGCGTGCTGCAGGCCCAGCGTCCGCGGGCCCACCCCGACCGCCACGTAGCTCACCACGATCATGATGGCGGCGGCCACCACGTACGCCCGCCACGTCTCGTCCAGCCAGGCGATGCACAGGTCGGCGACCAGCACGGTCGCCACCAGCTCGCAGCTGATGCGCAGCAGCAGGACCATGTTGACGTAGCGCGCCGGGTCGGCGACCACCTCGGCCAGCCGCCGGGCGCCGCGCCGCCCCTCGCGCAGCAGCTCCTGCACCCGGACGCGCGACACCCGGGCCAGCGCCGACTCGGTCCCCGCCAGCAATCCGGCCAGGACCACCAGCCCCGCCGCCGTGCCGAGCAGCCATCCCTGAGCAGTGTTCATGACGCCGCTCCGCTCACCCCCCGTGAGACGCCATCCCCACGCTCGGCGCCGCCACACACCGGGCGGCGCCGTTCGCGCGGCCGTGCCGTGCGGACGCCCCGGCGCGGACCGGGACGCCTTCGATCGGGAGGCTCGGGACCGAGGCGAGCGCGGGCGCGGCGGATCGCGGGCGGTGTCGCGGGGACGGCGCCCGAGGGCTCCGCCGCTGGTCCGCCCGTCGGGGCGGGCGCCCGGCCGCGTTCATCGGTTCGCGCGCTTGGCCCGCCAGGAGTTCAGCAGCTCGGCCTGCAGTCCGAACATCTCCTTGTGCTCCTCGGGCTCGGCGTGGTCGTAGCCGAGCAGGTGCAGGATGCCGTGGGTGCACAGCAGCCGCAGCTCGTCCTCGGTGCTGTGGCCCGCCTGCGCGGCCTGCCGCGCGGCCACCGCCGGGCACAGGACGACGTCGCCGAGCAGCCCGGGGTCGGGCTCGTCCTCGTCGTCGCCGGGCATGTGCCCGGGGCGCAGCTCGTCCATCGGGAAGGCCAGCACGTCGGTGGGGCCGGGCTCGCCCATCCACTTCTCGTGCAGCTCGCTCATGGCGGCCTCGTCCACGAGCAGCACCGACAGCTCGGCCAGCGGGTGCACCCGCATGCCGTCCAGCACGTGCCGGGCCAGCGCGACCAGCTCCTGCTCGTCGACCTGCACGCCGGACTCGTTCAGCACCTCGATGCTCATCTACCGTCTCCGCTTGCGGGAGGTCCCGCGCTCGGCCGCGCCCTTGTCGATGCCCGACAGCCGCGACTCGTCGTAGCGGTTGTAGGCGTCCACGATCTCGGTCACCAGCTTGTGCCGGACGACGTCGTGGCTGGTGAGCCGGCAGAAGTGGATGTCGTCGATGCCGTCGAGGATCTCCTGCACGACGCGCAGCCCGCTCTGCTGCCCGCCCGGCAGGTCGACCTGGGTGACGTCGCCGGTGACGACCACCTTCGACCCGAAGCCCAGCCGGGTCAGGAACATCTTCATCTGCTCGGGCGTGGTGTTCTGCGCCTCGTCCAGGATGATGAACGAGTCGTTGAGGGTGTTGTGCGTCAGGAGGAAGTCCTCCGTGACGTAGAGGGAGTCCGCGGCCGCCACCTGGATGCACACCGCCTCGGCGGAGCCGACGGGCTCGATCGCGTCGATGAACCGCGTCGGCCGGGCGCCCGCGGCGGCGCGGTACGCGTCGCGCTTGCGCTCCAGCCGGAACGGCTCGACCCCCTCCGGCAGCCGGATGTCGAGGATGTGCGCGTCGTGGCCGTGGCGCGCCGCCGCGCCCGTCCGGGCGGGGAAGGCGACGCCTCCCAGCGACCGGACGAGGAACAGCACGTCGTCCCGCAGCCGCTCCGAGGGGGCCGGGTAGCGGACGGCGCCCGTGCCGTCCTGCCGGACGACGGGGTCGCCGCCGGCGTCCAGCAGCCCCTGGAGGACCGCGAGCCGCACCTCCGCCGTGTTGTAGAGGGCCGTGTTGTAGAGGGCCGCGTTGTAGAGGTACGCCTCGGGGACGGCCCCGACCGCCGGGTCCGCGACGGACGGCTCCGGACCGTGCGCGATCGCCGCGACCGGCTGCTCCAGGGTGGCGACCGGCCCGGGTGCCCCCGCGAGGCCGACGGCGCGCCCGGCGCCGGCGCGCGGGCGGGCGGCCGGCACGGCGGCGTCCGCCGGGCGGCCCTCGGCGAGCAGCAGGCCGAGGGCGTACGGGTCCGCCGGCAGGTCGCGGGCCGGGAAGGCCAACGGCCGGCTCAGCAGCGGCAGCTCGTACGCGCGCCCGGCGCGCAGCCCCTCGATGATCTCGCGCGTCTCGAGGACGCGCGGCGGCCCGCCGGCGCGCCCGTCCCCGCGGACGGCGACGGTCCACAGGTGGTCGGCCGTGCACAGGGTGGACGCCCCGTCATCGGCCGTCAGCCGGAAGATCTCCTTCTCGCCCTGCGGGTAGACGCCGAGCACCGGGGTCGGCTCGCCGTCGGAGCCGATGACGAGGTCGCCGACCTGCAGCTCCCCGATGGGACGCCACCCGGAGGGCGTCATGACCGCGGCGTGAACGGGCTGCGCCCGGCCCCTCATGTACGCCAGGGGGGCGACCTCGATCGTCCCGGCCGCCATCAGGCGCGGGATGGAGTCGGGGTCGACCATGTCGTGGAGGGCGTCGTAGAGCGGCCGCAGGTACGGGTCGATCTTCTCGTAGAGCGTGCCGGGCAGAAAGCCCAGGCGCTCGCCCGCCTCCACCGCCGGACGGGTCAGGATGATCCGGTTGACCTGCTTGTCCTGCAGCGCCCGGACCGCCTTGGCCATCGCCAGGTAGGTCTTGCCGGTGCCCGCCGGGCCGATGCCGAACACGATCGTGTGCTTGTCGATCGCGTCGACGTACCGCTTCTGGTTGAGGGTCTTGGGGCGGATGGTGCGGCCCCGGCTCGACAGCACGTCCAGGGTGAGCACCTCGGCGGGGCGCTCCTCGGTCTGGCTCCGCAGCATCGCCAGGCTGCGCTCCACGGCGTCGGGGGTGAGCGTGGTCCCGCCCTGCAGCAGCTCGATCAGCTCGGAGAACAGGCGGGAGACCAGCTCCGTCTCCCACGCCGCCCCGGTCACGGTGATCTCGTTGCCGCGGACGTGGATGTCGCTGCGGAACGCGCGTTCGATGACGTGGAGCAACTCGTCCCGGGAGCCCAGCAGGCTCACCATGGAGTGGTCGTCCGGCACCACGATCTTGATCTGGGAGCGCTGCTCCGCTCGGTCGGCGCGCTCCAGGCGAGTTGAATCGACCATCAGCCGGGCCTTGCGGCCTCTTTCGACCTGCCTTCTATCACCGGGTTTCCACGATTGTCAGTCCCCATGCTACTGGCCGCGACCGACATCACGCCGCCGCATTTCGGGCGGGCGCGGGCGCCGCCCGGGAAAAGGCGGCGCGGGCCGTCAGCCGGGCGGCCAGTTCAGGCCGCGCCCGCCGAGGACGTGCGCGTGCACGTGGAAGACCGTCTGCCCCGCCTGGGGGCCGGTGTTGAACACCACCCGGTAGCCGCTCTCGGCGATGCCCTCGTCCACGGCCACCTGGTGGGCCTCGCGCAGCACCTCCGCGAGCACGTCGGCGTCGGCGGCGGCCAGCTCGGCCACGGTGGAGTGGTGCTCGCGGGGGATCACCAGGACGTGCGTGGGGGCCTGCGGGTTGATGTCGCGGAACGCCACCGTCCGCGCCGACTCGCGGACGACCTTCGCGGGCACCTCGCCCGAAACGATTTTGCAGAACAGGCAGTCGGTCATCGGTCTCCCTCCGCGATGGTGCCCGAATCCTATCGAGACGGCCTCGGGCGCGCGCGGTCCGCAGCGCGCGGCGAGGGCGCACGACCGAGGGCATGGCCGAGGGCATGGCCGAAGCCGCCTCCGCTGGATAGGGTCGCTGATCAAGCAATGGCGGAACGGCCGCAATCGACCGGTCCGCTGGATTAAGGTTGCAACCTGGCGTACCCCCGGTTCGAAACCCCTGCGCTCCCGCCGTGTCGGCCGGTCGGGTTCGCCATGCATGCCGCGCCGACGGCGCCCGTCCGAACGGGCGGCCGGAGGACGGCAGAGGCGGCGGATAGTGACCGAGGCTGAGCAGAAGATGCCCTTTCGTAAACCGGACGACGAGGGCGCGCGTCCCACAGACGTGACCGAGACCCTCGTGGCCAGGGGCACGGCGGGGGCGGTGGCCGTCGCCTGGGATGCCGATCAGGCGGTGACCGCCCTCTACAGCGCCAACTACCGTTCGCTGGTACGGCTCGCCGCGATGCTCGTGCGCGACGCCGGGACGGCCGAAGAGGTCGTCCAGGACGCCTTCGTCGCCATGCACGCCGGCTGGCGGCGCCTGCGCGATCCCGACAAGGCGCTGTCCTACCTGCGCCAGTCGGTGGTCAACCGGTCGCGGTCGGTGCTGCGGCACCGCGCGGTGGTGGAGAAGTACGCCCCCAAGGGGCTGCCGGACGCGCCCAGCGCGGAAGCGGGGGCGATCGGCGAGCTCGAACGCAGCGCGGTGATCGAGGCGCTGCACCGCCTGCCCGCCCGGCAGCGCGAGGCGCTGGTGCTGCGCTACTACGCCGACCTGTCCGAAGCGGAGATCGCGGACGCGATGGGCATCAGCCGCGGGGCCGTCAAGAGCCACACGGCCCGCGGGATGGCCGCGTTGCGCAACTTCCTGGAGCAGCTCTCGTGACTTCGACCCAGCACCCGAGGATGGCGCGGTCCCCCGGCCGGCCGAGGCGGGGACCCGCGGCGCCGCGGGTCCTTCGCGGCGTGCGCCTGAGGGGCGACCCGGCGCGCGGGACGGCGGCACGGCGCCCGCCGTCGCGTGCCTGCGGGCCGCCCTCGCGAACGAGCACTCGAAAGGAGGACGGGGCCTCCACCGGCCTGCGGGCCGCCCCCTTCGCCCCGGAAGTGACATGACCGACCCCCACGACGAGTACGGCGAGATCCTCCGCCGTGCGCTCAACGCGGAGGCGGAAAAGGTCACCCCCGCGGCCGACGGGCTCGAGCAGATCCGCCGCCGCATCGAGGAGCGCCGCCGTCGCCGCTTCTCCTGGGACTGGTTCACCGCCAAATGGGCGCGTCCGCTCCTCGCGGTCGCGACCGCCGTCGCGGTCGCCGGCCTCGGCGTGTCGGCGCCGCAGACGCTGGGCTTCCTGTCGTCGTCCGTCGGCGGCAACGGCGCGTCCGACGACCACGAGCAGACGGCGCAGGACGGGCTCACGCCGGGCGACCCCGGCGCGCCGCCCGACACCCGCGTCCCGACCTCGTCCGGCACCGCTCCCGAGGCGACCCCTTCGGAGTCCGCCTCCCCCGCCCCGCCTTCCGCCAGCGGTTCCGCCGCGTGCGCTCCCAGCACCGCCCCGACGGACGAGCCGACCGCCAGCGGCACGCCCGCCCCGCAACCGCCCCAGGGCTCCTGCTCGACCCCGCCGACGTCGCCGACGCCTCCCACGGAGCCGCCGACGGACACGTCGTCGCCGCCCCACCCCGGCGACAACCCCACCGAGCAGCCGGAGGATCCGACCTCGAGCGAGTCCACTCCCCCCTCCACGGACGCGCCCGCCGGGGCCCCGGAGTGACCTGACGGTCACCGCATCGGCGCACAATCCCACAGCCGCGACCCCTCCCTTCGAAGGGGTCTTTTCGCGTGCCCTGGGACGGCTCGCCGCGGGGCCGGCGGGGAGGCGGGATCGGTCCCGGCCTCGAGAACGGCCGCGGGATGCGCGGACGCGCGGAGGGCGGGCCGGGCGTCAGCGACGCCGGTCCCCGGACGGTGCGTTCCGGGCGGGCCGAAGCCTGGGGGCGGTGACGCGCGGCGCCTCGAGCGGACGCCGCAGACAAGCGGCACGCGGGCTACCAGCGGCCGGTGGCGGCCAGCAGCACGGCGGCGGCGGCCACGCCCGCCGTGGAGGTGCGCAGAACGGTCGGGCCGAGGCGCACCGGACGCGCCCCGGCGGCGGCGAAGCGGTCGAGCTCCTCGGGGGTGACGCCCCCCTCCGGACCCACGATCACCACGATGTCGCCGCGGCCCGGCGGCCGCAGGGCGCTGAGCGGCTCGTCGGCCTCTTCGTGCAGGACGACGGCGCAGGCCGCGGCGGCGACGCGGGCCTCGATGTCGGCGGTGGCCGCCAGCGGCGGCACCTCCGGCAGCCAGCAGCGGCGGGACTGCTTGGCGGCCTCCCGGGCGGCGGTGCGCCAGCGCCCCAGGGCCTTGTCGCGGCGGTCCGGGCGCCACTGCGTGACGCACCGGGCCGCCGACCACGGGACGATCTCGTCCACGCCCGCCTCGGTCATCGTCTCCACCGCGAGCTCGCCCCGGTCGCCCTTGGGCAGGGCCTGGACGACCACCAGACGCGGCTGAGGGGGCTCGTGGCGGCGGCGGGCCAGCACGTCCAGGGTCAGGGACGCGCGGTCGGCGGCGGCCACCACGCACTCGGCCAGCAGCCCCGCGCCGTCGGTCAGGTCGACCCGCTCGCCGGGCCGCAGCCGCCGCACCACGGCGGCGTGCCGCCCCTCCGGGCCGTCGAGCAGCACGCGGTCGCCCTCCAACGCGGAGGACTCGGCCAGGAAGACCGGAGGGGACACGATGACCGCGGCTCTGCTGCTCGATCTACTGGTTGAACACGTCCCGCAGGCGCGAGAACACGCTGCGCTGCCCCGGGGCGAACTTGCCGGGCGGCCGCTCCTCGCCGCGCAGCTTGGCCAGGCGGCGCAGCAGCTCTTCCTGCTCGTCGTCGAGCTTGGTCGGCGTCTCCACGTTGACGTGGATGATCAGGTCGCCGCGGCCGCTCTCGTTGAGGTGCCGCACGCCGCGCCCGTACAGGGTGATGACCTGGCCGGACTGCGTGCCGGGCCGGATGTCGACCTCTTCGGTGCCGTCCAGGGTGTCGATGGTGACGGTGGTGCCCAGGGCCGCCGCCGTCATCGGGATCTGCACGGTGCAGTGGAGGTCGTCGCCCTCCCGTTCGAAGATCGGGTGCGGCTTCTCGACGATCTCCAGGAACAGGTCGCCGGGCGGGCCGCCGCCCGGGCCGACCTCGCCCTCCCCGGCGAGCTGGATGTGGATGCCGTTCTCCACGCCCGCGGGGATCTTGACCTTGACGGTGCGGCGGGTGCGGACCCGCCCGTCGCCCGAGCACTCCGGGCACGGAGTGCGGATCACGCTGCCGAAGCCGCCGCAGCGCGGGCACGGGCGCGACGTCATCACCTGCCCGAGGAACGAGCGCTGCACCTGCTGCACCTCGCCGCGGCCCATGCAGGTGTCGCAGGTCTCCGGCTGGGTGCCGGGCGCGCAGCCCGAGCCCTCGCACGTGGCGCACACCACGGCGGTGTCGATGGTCAGCTCGCGCGTGGTGCCGAAGGCGGTCTCGGCGAGGTCCAGCTCGACCCGCAGCGTGGCGTTGCGGCCGCGCCGGGCGCGGGTGCGCGGGCCGCGGGAGGACGCCGTGCCGAAGAAGGCGTCCATGATGTCGCTGAACGGGAAGCCGGCGCCGCCGAACGGCCCCGCCCCGCCGCCTCCGCCGGAGGCCGCGGACGCGAACGGGTCCACGCCCAGGTCGTACATCTCCCGCTTCTTGGGGTCGGAGAGCACCTCGTACGCCTGGGTGATCTCCTTGAAGCGCTCCTGGGTCTCCGGATCGGGGTTGACGTCCGGGTGCAGCTCGCGGGCGAGCCGCCGGTACGCCTTCTTGATCTCGTCCGGGCTCGCGTCGCGGCGGACTCCCAGGGTCGCGTAGTAATCGTTGGCCACTTACGACCCCGCCAGGATCTGTCCAACGTAGCGTGCCACTGCGCGTACCGCTCCCATCGTGCTGGGGTAGTCCATGCGTGTCGGCCCGAGCACTCCGAGCCGGGCCAGCGTCTTGTCCCCGACGCCGTAGTCGGCCGCGACCACCGAGGTGAAGCGCAGCCCCTCGTCGGGGTTCTCCGTGCCGATCCGCACCGTAACAGACGACGAGGACTCGCCGACCTCGCCGAGCAGGCGCATCAGCACCACCTGCTCCTCCAGGGCCTCCAGGACCTCGCGCAGGCTCTGCGAGAAGTCCACGGCGGCCAGGTTGGCGGCGCCGCCGAACACGACCTTCTCGTCGTGCTTCTCGACGAGCGACTCCAGCAGTACCGACAGTACCGCCGCGGCGATCGGCCGGTCGTCCGCGTCCACCTTCTCCGGCAGGTCGGCGACGGCGTTCGGCACCTCGCCCAGGCCGCAGCCGTCCAGGCACGTGTTGAGCAGCGCCCGCAGATGGTGCACGGTCTCGTCGGAGACCTCGCGCGGCGTCTCGATCACGCGCTGCTCGACCCGGCCGGTGTTGGTGATCAGCACCAGCAGCAGCCGGTGCGTGGCCACGGGGACCAGTTCCACGTGCCGCACGGTGGAGCGGGTCAGCGACGGGTACTGGACCACGGCGACCTGGCGGGTCAGCTGGGCCAGCAGCCGGACGGTCCGGCTGACCACGTCGTCGAGGTCGTAGGCGCCGCTGAGGAAGGTCTCGATGGCGCGCCGCTCGGCCGCCGACAACGGCTTGATCGTGGACAGCCGGTCGACGAAGAGCCGGTAGCCCTTGTCGGTGGGCACGCGGCCCGCGCTGGTGTGCGGCTGGGTGATGTACCCCTGCTCCTCCAGCACGGCCATGTCGTTGCGGATCGTCGCCGGGGACACTCCGAGGTTGTGCCGATCGGCCAGCGACTTGGACCCGACCGGTTCGTTGGTGGAGACGTAGTCCTCGACAATGGCCCGTAGTACCGCCAGCTTCCGATCGTCGAGCACGTGGTCACCTCCCCTGCCCCCGTACTGGCACTCCATACTTCCGAGTGCCAAGTGTACGGCCAGGCGGACACCGACTGGAGTGTACGGCGTGGCCCGAAATCTGGCGTCCTCGGTGTCTGGCGGCCCGCGGACCGCCGCGCCCCGGGCCGCGCCACGCCGAGGGACCTGCGCGGACAGGGCGGGGGCGATCGGCGGGATTAATGTGCGGACCCGTGCGGAGTAAGGACTACGGAAACGACGTCCTCGCAGGTGACTGGCGGCGGCCCCGCAAGGGGCGGATCCGTGAGATCCCGGCCGAGCGCGGCCTCGTCGTGGAGGACCCCGACAGCGGCTTCTGCGGCGCCGTGGTGGGCTGCGACAAGTTCGGGGTGACCCTGGAGGACCGGTTCGGCAAGCGCCGGGTGTTCCCGCTGACCCAGGCGGGGTTCCTGCTGGACGGCGAGCCCGTCACGCTCGTCCGGCCGGCGCGGGCCCCCGGCGGCCGCGGCCCGGCGCGTTCGGCGTCGGGGTCGATCGCCGTGCCCGGCCTGCGGGCGCGCGTGGCCAAGGAGAGCCGCATCTACGTGGAGGGCGTGCACGACGCGGAGCTGGTGGAGAAGATCTGGGGTCACGACCTCCGGGTGGAGGGCGTGGTCGTCGAATACCTGGAAGGCGTGGACGACCTGCCCGCCATCGTGGCGGAGTTCGCGCCCGGACCGGGGCGCCGCCTGGGCGTCCTCGTCGACCACCTGGTGGAGGGGTCCAAGGAGAGCAGGATCGCCGCGCAGGTGCGGTCGCCGCACGTCCTGGTGACCGGCCATCCGTTCGTCGACATCTGGCAGGCCGTCAAGCCCCGCGCCGTGGGAATCGAGGCCTGGCCGGACGTCCCTCGCGGCGTACCCTGGAAACAAGGCGTGCTCGCCGCTCTGGGTTGGGGGGACGACGTGGGCGAAGGATGGCGGCGAATACTCGGATCGGTGTCCTCCTACACGGACCTGGAACCCGAGCTGCTCGGGCGCGTCGAAGAGCTCATCGACTTCGTGACGGCCCCCGACCACTCCTAGCGCCTGAGGCCGTTGGACGGCCTGCTCAGGCGGTTTCTTCATTGCAGCCCCGCAGCCCCACCACAGGCGACCACGAGGAGCAGGCCATGACCCACGGGTACTCCGACCAGCCGGGATACGGCCAACAGCCCGGATACGGGCAGCAGCCCGGGTACGGACAACAGCCGCCGCCCGGGTACGGACAGCCCGGATACGGGTCCCAGGGCTACGGCCAGGCGCCGTACGGCCAGCCGGGATACGACGCCTACGGTCAACCGGGATACGACGTGTACGGGCAGGCCGCCGCTTACGGGGCGTACGGCGGGCAGCTGCAGCCCTACGGCGGGCAGGGCTACGCGCCATGGCAGGCGACCCAGGACGAGCGGACGTGGGCGATGCTGACCCACCTCGGCCAGCTCCTCGTCGGCGTCGTCGCGCCGCTGCTGGTCTTCCTGATCAAGAAGGACGAGTCGCCGTTCCTGCGGCACCACGGCGCCCAGGGCCTCAACTTCGCGATCACGCAGCTCGTCTACCTGGTGATCAACATCCTGCTGATCTTCCTGATCATCGGGATCTTCACGATGATCGCGCAGGCCGTCGCGCAGCTGGTGCTGCTGATCATGGCCGCGGTCGCCGCGAACCGCGGCGAGTGGTACCGCTTCCCCTCGTTCATGGCCTGGCCCATGATCCGCTGACCGGCCGCGGACGGCGCGCTGCGGACGGCGCGCTGCGGACGCTGCGGGGCGGCCCCGCCGGGGCCGCCGTCAGGTCAGGTCGCGGACGACGGCGTCGGCCAGCAGGCGGCCGCGCAGGGTCAGCACCGCGCGGCCGCGCCGGTAGGGCTCCGGCTCGATCAGGCCGTCGTCGATCAGGCGGCGGACCGCCCCGTCGTCCAGGAGGTCGGCCGGGCAGCCGTCGGCGAGCCGGAGCTCCAGCATGATCCGCTCGATGCGCCGGTCCGCGTCGTCCAGGACCTCGCGGGCGTGCGCCGGGGTGACGCCCTCGGCCAGCCGCGCCGCGTAGGCGGCGGGGTGCTTGACGTTCCACCACCGGGTTCCCCCCACGTGGCTGTGCGCGCCCGGCCCCACGCCCCACCAATCGGCACCCGTCCAATAGAGCATGTTGTGGCGGCAGCGGGCGTCGGGGGACGCCGCCCAGTTGGAGATCTCGTACCAGCGCAGACCGTGCGCGCTCAGCGTCTCCTCTGCCATGAGGTAGCGGTCGGCCATGACGTCGTCGTCCGGCGGCTCCAGTTCCCCCCGGCGCACCCGCGCGGCCAGGCGGGTGCCCTCCTCGACGATGAGCGCGTAGGCGGAGACGTGGTCCGGCCCGGCCTCCAAAGCCGCCTCCAGGGACGCCCGCCAGTCGTCGTCGCTCTCCCCCGGTGCGCCGTAGATCAGGTCCAGGTTGACGTGGTCGAACCCGGCCCTGCGCGCCCAGTCCACCACCTGAAAGATCCGCCCGGGAGTGTGGACGCGGTCCAGGGCGGCCAGCACGTGCTCGCGCGCGCTCTGCATGCCGAACGAGACGCGCGTGAACCCGGCCTCGCGGAGCTTGCCGAGATACGCCTCGTCCACCGACTCCGGATTGGCCTCCGTGGTGACCTCGGCGTCCGGGGCCAGCCCGAACTCGGCGTCGATCACGCCGAGGACGCGGCCCAGATCGTCCGGCGCCAGCAGCGTGGGCGTGCCCCCGCCGACGAAGACCGTCGCCACGGGCAGCTCCGCCTGCGCGCCGAGGACGCGGCGCGCCATCCGGATCTCGGCGATCGCCGTGTCCGCGTACGTGTCGCGGCTCGCGCCCGGCCCCAGTTCGGCGGCGGTGTAGGTGTTGAAGTCGCAGTAGCCGCAGCGCGTCACGCAGAACGGCACGTGCACGTAGAACGCGAAGGGGCGCGTCCCCAAGCCGTCGAGGGCGCGTTCGGGCAGCGCCCCGTCGGCGGGTACGGGGTCGCCGTCGGGCAGGGCAGCGGGCACCCCTCCAGTCTGCCGCCGTCCACGCCGTGCCCGGGCCCGGGGTCACTCGGCGGCGAGCCTCGCGCGCAGCCAGTCGGGCACGTGCTCCGCGGAGCGAGGGAAGCGTTCGAGGTCCAGCGCGTAGGCGTCGGCGGTCAGCGGCGGGTGGAAGTCGGGCTCGCCGTCGTAGTCGAACTCCGCGCTGAACCGGCCGGACCGCTCGACCCGCAGGCGCGCGGTGAACCACGCGCCCTCGCCCTCGCGGTACATCAGCCGCCGCAGGTCGTCCATCTTGTCGGCGGCCTGCCCGGGCACCGTGGTCGGCCGGACGTCGCCGTCGGCGTCGACGACCTGCAGCGTCGAGCTGTCGATGCCGACGGTGGCGCGGAACACGAACTCCATGTGCTCCCACCCGTGGGGAGCGGCGGCCCGCAGCGCCCGCACGGCGCCGTGCACCGTCTCCCGCTCCTCCGGAGACAACGTCACGTGTTCGGAGTGGGTCACGGCGCGCCCTCCCTTGTCGTCCCACGCCGCCGGTCGGCCGGTCCCCCGACCCTACCGACCGGACGACGCCCGCCCGGGGATCGCCGCCGTGTCGTGCCGGCGGCGAGGTCGGCGGATGCGGAGCCGCGACGCGATCACCCTGGATAGAGTCGGCGCGTGCGCGACCACGGGGCGACGAGGCGGGGCCGGGTGCCGGTCCGGGTGCTGCTGCGGGGGGATTCGGACGGATGGCGCTCGGTGGTCGTCGACGAGGACGGGACGGAGGAGCACGCCGACCTGGGCGGGCCCGGCGTCGTGTGGAGCGCGGGCGGCCGCGACGACCCCGAGCCGGCGTGGTGGGCGCGTCGCCTGGCCGAGACGGCGAGCGCGCTGCGGCTGCGCGTCGACGAGGCGCTGACCGACCGGACGTTCGCCGAACTGGGCGTCGAGGCCCAGGTCACCTGGTTCGCGGTGGACGAGCCGGTCGCCTGGGAAGGGCTGGTCACGCTCCGCGAGCCCGATCCCGCGCGGTTCCCGGGGCGGGTGCCGCCGTTCGTGGTGACGCTGCAGCCGGGCCGCGGCGCCCTGCTGCCGGACGCCACTTTGCTGTTCACCACGACCGCGCAGGACGCCTGGGCGACGCTGACCGCCGTGGCCGAACGCTGCCGCACCCCCGCGCCCGTCCCCTCGTTCGTGTGCGGCTGGGACGGGACGCGCAGCGTGCGCGTCGGCCGCGGCAGCCTCTCGCTGTCCACCAAGCGCGGCCACGACGGCGTGGAGCGGATCGGCGAGATCCACGGCGAGCGCCGCCACGGGTGGGGCGGCAATCCCGAGCTGCGGGTCCGTCTCGACGGCATCGACCTGCTCGACGAACCCGCCCGCGACGTCGTCACCCTGTTCCGCGACCTCGGCCACGAGGTGGTGGTCCGAAGCGGCCTGCACGTCCTGCCCGCGCTGGGCCTGACCCTCTATCCGTGCGCGGGGGAGGGCGAACGGTTCGCCGGCGCCGCCCTCCGGGACCCTCTCCTCTTCAGCGGCTGCCGCTGAGCGCACCGGGCGCCCTGTCGTGGCGACGCGTCCGCGCATTGGCCGGAACCGGTCTCAACGAGCCCGACATCCTCGCGGGACCGGCCCTTCACCGAAAGGCAACGCGCGCCGCTTACCGTCCCCGGTCATGAACAGCCGCGTGTGTCTCGCCGCCGGTCTCACCGGCGCCGCCGTCCTGGTCGGCGCCGCGCTGACTGCCGTCCCGGCCGCCTCGGCCTCGGCGTCCGCAGCCATCACCGTCCGCCGGGGCGGTCCCGCCCGCTCCCTGACGTTCACCGCCGCCCGGGGCGGCGAAGCCGTGATCGGCTTCAGCGCCGTCGCCCCCGGCGTGTCCTGGGACCGCACGGGCGCCGAAGCCGCCGTGGTGTCGGTGTCCGTGGACGGTCGGCACGTCACCGACGTGGTCGTCCCGTCCGCCGACCCCACCCCGCGCAGCCTCGGCCTCGGCCGGGTCACGGCCGGGCGGCACCGCGTGACGCTGCGTTTCGGACGCGGCAGCGCCCCCGCCGCGCGGACCGTCACGCTGCTGCACCCCCGAGTGCGCGTGCCGCGCGCGGGCGCCGACCAAACCGTCCTGCGGCACGCCCCGATCATCGTCGGACGCGCCCTGCCGGAGCTCGGCGACGCCTACCAGAACGCCCGCACCGACACCCCGCTGGTCGCCTGGCACGAGTCGCGTGCCGCGTCCGTCCCGGGACACCGCGTCCTGGAGTACTCGCTGGTGTGGAGCAACGAGGACGGCGGCACCGACACCCCCGCCCTCATGGCCCGCTGGGGCCGCACCACCGACATCGAATGGGTCTACCGGGTCGAGGTCGACGAGAAGGGCCGGCGGGTAGACGGCACCGGCGCCTACCAGGGCCCGGAGCACCGGACGCTGCCGTTCCGCGGCCGGTACGAGGGCGACCACCCCGTCCTGCAGACCTGCACCGACAACAACATGGTGTGCGACACGATCACGCCCGACGCGGCGCTGCGGTTCCTGCCCGACGTCTCCGGCGCCCTGCCCGCCGGCCGCGCCCGCGAGGCCGTCATGGACCGGGAGCCCTGGACGTACCGGGTCATGGCGCAGGAGATGGTCCGCGAGGGCCGCATCGAGCACCCGTCCGACCCGGCCACCCCGGAGGTCGGCGACCAGCGCACCTACCTGTTCGCCGAGTTCGTCAAGCAGACCGGCGCCCCCTCCGGCGCCGGCTCCGCGCCCGGGGTGTCGCTGGGCGTGCGGCTCAAGCGCGACCCGTCGGTGCTGTACCGCTCCGACCACGGTCGGCCGTCCTGGTCGGTGGAGCGCGACGGCGCCGCCGCCACGACCGTGGAGCTGCCCGCCGGCGCGACGGTCGACGACATCGCCTCCATCGAGGCGATCCGGCAGCCGGTCGGGGCCGGCGACAACGGCGCGCCCGCCACCGTCACCGCGATCAACCGGGGGTTCTTCCTCAACCGCTCCTACCTGCCCGGCGCGTCCGCCGTCCGGTGGACCGGGTCGGTCACCGTGACGCAGGCCGCCCCGACGGCCGTGCTCTGGCGGCCCTGACCCGGCGGTGCGCACCGGCCGACCGCGGCGGGACGGGGGCGGGAAGGAACCCCGCGGGCGCTCGCGGCGTCAAAAGGGTCACACGGTTTCGCCAAGAGCACGCACGCGGATTCGGAGAGGACTCCCGCCATGGCCTACGGGCCTCCGCCGTCTCCCGGCTACGGCCGCCATCCCGTCCCGCCCGGCGCGATGCCGGGCCACCACGGCTTCCCTCAGGGCCCGGTCGGCCCCGACGACAAGAACTGGGCGCTGATGGCCTACGTGGGCCAGTTCCTGGTCGGCGGGATCGCGCCGCTGGTCGTCCTCGTCGGCAAGGGCCGCTCCCCGTTCGTCCGGCGGCACGCCGCGCAGGCCCTCAACATGGCTCTCGCGGCCCTCGCCGTCTGGCTGGTCGTGGGGCTGCTGTCGCTGGCGGTCGACGCGCTGATCTGGGTGCCGCTGGCCTTCACCGCCGTCACGGTCGTGTTCCTGGTGTACGCGGCGCGCGCCGCCAACCGCGGCGAGTTCCGCCGCGTGCCGCCGTTCGTCGCCTGGCCCCTGCTCAAGTAGGCGCCGATCAAGCATCGAGGGCCGACCGGGGAAGCGGCCCGGACGCCCCCGCGGCCGGTGCTGCGGGCTTCGGCCGCGGGGGCTCGGCCGTCCTGCCGTGCGCTCAGCCGTGGCCGCGGGGGTGCGGCACGGTGCCGGGCCCGGGCAGGACCGTCATGGTGCCGGGTTCGCCGGGCGGTTGGTCCAGGCGGACGACGCGCCCCGGGTAGGCGCGCTGGGCGATCTCGACGTCCCGTTCGTCCCACTCTCCGTAGAACACGGGGCAGCCGTCCCACAGCTCCACCTTCTCGGCGCCCGTCGGCCAGCGGTGGCCGAAGGCGTCGACGAGGATCGGCTCCTCGCAGTGCGGCAGATCGGGGCCGGAGCGGTGCGTTCCTGCCTGGTCGGACACGGTGGCTCTCCTCCTCGGGGCGGGTCGGCGCGGCAGCCGGTCGAAGATGGCGTCGGGGGCGAGCTCGATGGGGAACGGCCGGGTCAACCTGCAGGTCCGGCCCCGTGTCACACGGGCCCGCTCGACGTACCGGCCGTGGTCGTCGAGCTCGAACACCTGGACCTCGGGTTCGTCCTCTCTGAGGTCGACCACCCAGTACGACGGCACCCCGAACCGCTCGTACAGCTCCTTCTTGCGGCCGAGGTCGGCCCTGCGGGAGGCGTCCGAGGCGACCTCGACGGCCAGCAGCGGCCCGCCGTCGATGTACCACAGACCGTCCCTGGCCTGCTCCTTGCGGAACACCATCAGGTCGGAGCGCAGCCAGGTGTCGTCCGCCAGCCGGGCGCCGAACCCCGTGAGCGACTCCTGGTCCTCCGTCTCCGCGAGTCCGATCGGGACCACCAGGTCGGAGACGAGGACCTGATGCAGCAACGTATGGGTCACAACGCCCAGTGTCTTTGCGTGAACACTCCGTCACCACCGCTTTGCCATTTTGACGCGATTCCATGAAGGAATCTGGGCGTTGAGCCTCGCGTCGGGACCTGCGGGGCACCGGGCGCAGGGCACGCCGCGCCCGCCCCTTTCCCCGCGGGGAGGGGCACGGCGCTCGCGTCCGCCTACTTCTTGCCCTTGTCGGACGACGACTCGCCCGTGGACAGGGCGGCGACGAAGGCCTCCTGCGGGACGTCGACGCGGCCGATCGTCTTCATCCGCTTCTTGCCTTCCTTCTGCTTCTCCAGCAGCTTGCGCTTACGGGAGATGTCGCCGCCGTAGCACTTGGCGAGCACGTCCTTGCGGATGGCGCGGATGTTCTCGCGGGCGATGATGCGGGAGCCGATCGCCGCCTGGATCGGCACCTCGAACTGCTGCCGCGGGATGAGCTCCTTGAGCTTGCCGGTCATCATGACCCCGTACTCGCGGGCCTTGTCGCGGTGCACGATCTGGCTGAACGCGTCCACCGACTCGCCCTGCAGCAGGATGTCCACCTTGACCAGGTCGGCCTCCTGCTCCCCGCTCGGCTCGTAGTCCAGCGAGGCGTAGCCGCGGGTGCGCGACTTCAGCTGGTCGAAGAAGTCGAAGATGATCTCGGCGAGGGGCAGCGTGTAGCGGATCTCGACCCGGTTCTCCGACAGGTAGTCCATCCCCTGCAGGGTGCCGCGCCGCCCCTGGCACAGCTCCATGATCGCGCCGATGTGCTCGCTCGGGGTGAGGATCGTGGCCCGCACCACCGGCTCGTACACCGACTTGACCTTGCCCTCGGGGAACTCGCTGGGGTTGGTGACCACGTGCTCGGCGCCGTTCTCCATCACCACGCGGTAGATCACGTTGGGCGCCGTGGCGATCAGCGACAGGTCGAACTCGCGCTCCAGCCGCTCCCGGACGATCTCCATGTGCAGCAGGCCCAGGAAGCCGCAGCGGAACCCGAAGCCCAGCGCGGCCGAGGTCTCCGGCTCGTAGATCAGCGCGGCGTCGTTGAGGCGCAGCTTGTCCAGGGCGTCGCGCAGCTCGGGGTACTGGTCGCCGTCCACCGGATACAGCCCGGAGTACACCATCGGCTTGGGGTCCTGGTACCCGCCCAGCGGCTCGGGGGCCGGGTTGGACGCCGTGGTGACGGTGTCGCCGACGCGCGCCTGCCGCACGTCCTTCACCCCGGTGATCAGGTAGCCGACCTCGCCGACGCCGAGCCCCTCCACCGGCTTGGGCTCGGGCGAGATCACCCCGACCTCCAGGGTCTCGTGCGCCGCGCCGGTCGACATCATCAGGCTCTTCTCGCGCCGCGACAGGTGCCCGTCGACGATCCGCACGTACGTGACCACGCCGCGGTAGGTGTCGTACACCGAGTCGAAGATCAGCGCCCGGGCCGGGCCGTCGGGGTCCCCGACCGGCGCCGGCACCGTCTCCACGATCCGGTTGAGCAGCTCGGGCACGCCCTCGCCGGTCTTGCCGCTGACCCGCAGCACGTCGGACGGGTCGCAGCCGATGATCCCCGCGAGCTCCTCGGCGTACCGGTCGGGCTGGGCCGCGGGCAGGTCGATCTTGTTGAGCACCGGGATCAGGTGCAGATCGGCCTCCAGCGCCAGGTACAGGTTGGCCAGCGTCTGCGCCTCGATCCCCTGCGCCGCGTCGACCAGCAGCACGGCGCCCTCGCACGCCGCCAGCGACCGGGACACCTCGTAGGAGAAGTCCACGTGGCCGGGGGTGTCGATGAGGTTGAGGACGTAGTCGCGGCCGTCGGGGCCGGTCCACGGCAGCCGGACCGCCTGGCTCTTGATCGTGATGCCGCGCTCGCGCTCGATGTCCATGCGGTCCAGGTACTGGGCGCGCATCTGGCGCTCCTCGACCACCCCGGTCAGCTGCAGCATGCGGTCGGCGAGCGTCGACTTGCCGTGGTCGATGTGCGCGATGATGCAGAAGTTCCGGATGATCGCGGGATCGGTCTTGTTCGGCTCAGGCACCGGCGTCCGTTCGCAAGCTCACTGGTGGACATGGATGCGGCAGATGATGCCGTATTCCATGGTCCCATGCCGGGCGGCGTGCTCGGTGCACCGGGCCGCGCTCGGTTTTGGGGGGACGGCGCTGATTGATAAGCTGTGCGACTGCGTGTGGCGTAGCGTCGTGCCCTGGGGCACCGTCGCCCCCGTCCAACCCTTTCGTCGGAGCCTGTCCGTTTGACATGGGCAGGCGAAGCATCGCAACCAAGCTGAGGCACTACGACGTGGCTAACATCAAGTCCCAGATCAAGCGGAACAAGCAGAACGAGAAGCGCCGCCTGCGCAACAAGGCCGTCAAGTCCGAGCTGAAGACGGCGATCCGCAAGTTCCGCGAGGCCGCCGAGGCCGGCGACGTCGAGAAGGCGATCGCGCTGCAGCGGCACGCCGCTCGCAAGCTGGACAAGGCCGTCAGCAAGGGCGTCATCCACAAGAACCAGGCCGCCAACCGCAAGTCGGCGATCGCCAAGCAGGCCGCCGCCCTGCAGGCCTCCGCCAAGTAGCTTCCGTGCCTGTGCGACGCCGCGGTCCGCGCCGGGCCGCGGCGTCGTGACGACCGTGGACGAACGCCGCACCGTCGAGATCTCCAAGTACCTGGCCCGCCATCTGCGGCACCGCCCCGAGGACATCGGGATCACCCTGGACCGGCACGGCTGGGTGGACGTCGACGAGCTGCTGTCGGCCGCCGCCCGCCACGGCTTCCCCGTCACCCGCGCCGAGCTCGAGCACGTGGTGGCCGTCAACGACAAGCGGCGGTACGCCTTCGACGACACCGGCCGCCGCATCCGCGCCCACCAGGGTCATTCGGTCGACGTCGACCTCGATCTTCCGGTCACGCCCCCGCCGCCGCGCCTGTACCACGGCACGGCGCCCCGGTTCGTCGCCGCCATCCGCCGTGACGGCCTGCGCCGCATGAGGCGGCACGCCGTCCACCTGTCCCCCGACCGCGCGACCGCCGAACGCGTCGGCTCCCGCCGCGGCCGCCCCGTCGTCCTCGTCGTCGACGCCGCCCGCATGGCCGCCGACGGCCACGAGTTCCGCGTGACGCCCAACGGCGTCTGGCTCGTCGACGCCGTTCCGCCCGAATACCTGACCTTCCCCGACTGAACGGTCAGCGGATCGCGCGGGCGGCGACGATGTCGGCGACGGCCTTCTCCAGGGCGTAGACCGGGTCGGCCGCGCCGCCCTTGACCTGCGCGTCGGCCTCGGCGACCACGCTGAGCGCGCGCGCCACGCCGTTGCCGGACCAGCCGCGCAGCTGCCGCTGCACGCGCTCGATCTTCCACGGCGGCATGCCGAGCTCCTTGGCCAGCGCCGCGCCCCGCGCGCCCCGGGGCGCCCCGCCGACCTTGGCCAGCCCCCGCACGCCCTGGGCGAGCGCGCTGACGATCAGCACCGGCGCGACGCCGGTGGCCAGGGCCCAGCGCAGCTGCTCCAGCGCGTCGGCGAGCTGCCCCTCGATCGCCTTGTCGGCCACGGTGAAACCGCTGACCTCGGCGCGCCCCCGGTAGTAGCGCGCGACGGCCGCGTCGTCCACCTTGCCGCCGGTGTCGGCGACGAGCTGGCTGCACGCCGCGGCCAGCTCCCGCAGGTCGGTGCCGACGGCGTCGATCAGGGAGCGCGCCGCGTCCTGCGACACCTTGCCGCCCGACCGCCGGATCTCCTCGCGGACGAACGCGATCCGGTCCCCCATCTTGGTGATCTTCGGGCAGGCGATCTTGCGGGCCTTGAGCTTGGTGAGCCCCTCCACCAGCGCCTTGCCCTTGGCCCCGCCGTGGTGCACGGCCGCCAGCACGACGTCCTCGGCGGGCCGCTTGGCATAGTCGAGGACCTCCGCGATCAGGTCCTTGCCGAGATCCTGGGCGGAGCGCAGCACCAGCACCTTGCCGCCGCCGAACAGCGACGGCGAGGTCAGCTCGGCCAGCCGCCCCGGCTCCAGCGCGCCCGGCACCAGGTCGATCACCTCGACCTCCGGATCGGCGGCCCGCGCCTGCGCCACGATCTCGCCGACCGCCCGCTCCACGAGCAGCTCTTCGTCTCCGACGATCAGATTCAGGGCTTCAGCCGACACCCCAGCAGCATGCCACGCCCCGCCCCCTCCCCACGCCACCCCCGCCAAACCCCGAACCCCCGCACCGACGCGACAGCCGTACGACACAGGCCGACGCCACTCTCACGCTCCTCCCCCGCCAAGGACGTCGGCCGCACCACAACGCCGTGCACCTCCCAGAGCGTCCTCGTAGGCCGAAGTACCAGTTGAAGTCGGGTGAACGGCTCGGTGACGAGGTGAAGGTCGCGCAGCGCGTTCCGCACCTTCAGTGCAGCGCCGGTGTGCGACACACCACCGCACCCACCGCCCGCACGACGCGGGAATGTAGCTGCGATCTTGAGTGACCGTCAGCGGCGAGTCACCACGGCGAGGCCGCCGGAGGCGGTGCGGACGACGGCGATGTCTCCGTCCTGGTCGGTGCGGTGGACGCGCATGCCCAGTCGGCGCAGCATCTCCGTGGTGGCCGTGGACGGGTGGCCGTAGTCGTTGCCGCGTCCGACGGAGATGACCGAAATGGCGGCGCGCGTCGCGGCGAGGAAGTTCGGCTCCTGCTTGCGGGACCCGTGGTGCGGCACCTTGAGCACCTGCACCGGCGGCACGACGCCCTGGAGGGCGCGCTGGGCCTCGGGTTCGATGTCTCCGGCGAGCAGGGCGCTGAACCCTTGGCGCTGAGCCACGAGCACGACACTGGCGTTGTTGACGGCCGAGCCGTCGTCCTGCGAGGTCAGCTTGGGGCCGGTACCGTCGGGCCCCAGCACCGTCAGGGTCAGCCCGTCGATCTGCCAACGCTGTCCGGCCGCCGCAGGCCGCAGCACGGCCCCGCTCCCATCACCTGACCGCACCACCGACGGCGCACGAAGACCGGAGGCGGCCGGGGTGAACCCCGCCGGCGACGCCATGGTGGCGGTCGCCTCTACCGCATAAACCGCAGCGCCGCGTTGTGGGCAGGTGGTCGTGCCCGTCGCAAGGCGGGGTGGGGGCTGCGGAACGGCGTCCTTGAGGTGGTCGGCCGTCTGGGCGGTGAGCGTCGAATGCGGTGGTGGGTTAAGGGCAGGTGTCGGGGCGCCTGGATTTGCGGCGCGGGGCGCCTGTGCTGCCGGGGTGAGGGCGGGACGGGCCTCGCGGCCCGTGCCGAGGGGCGTCGTCAGCACTGTGTGCAGCCTGCGGCCGTCCAGGACGCCGTCGATGCCGTTGACGTGATCGGCGTGAGGGTGGGTGAGGACGAGCAGCGGGACTTCGCGGATGCCGAGACGGTCCAGGCAGGCGTCCACGGGGCGGGGCTCAGGGCCGGTGTCCACCACGACGGCGCGGCCGGGCGCCGCCGACAGCACGATGGCGTCTCCCTGACCGACGTCGCAGGCGACCATCATCCAACCCTGCGGGGGCCAGCCCGGCGACAGGACGCGCAGTACGACGACCGCGACCAGCAGGCCCGCCATGGCCGCCGCCGCGACGAGCCGGATGCGGCGAAACCGCAGGATCAGCGCGGCACAACCGCCCGCGGCGAGCAGCGACAACGCGCCCAGGCCGCCCGCCCGCCAGGGGATGGTCGCGTACGGCAGGTCCGCCGCCGTCCGCGCGACCCAGATGATCCAGCCGACCGCCAAGCCCGCGGGCCACGCGACGACCTGGGCCGCCTGCGGCCAGACCAGCGCGACCAGAGCCGCGGCGGCGCCGAGCAGCGTGGCGGGCGCCACCGCGGGGGCCGCGAGCAGGTTCGCCAGGACGGCCACCACGCCGACCTCGCCGGACAGCATCACGAGGACCGGTGCGACGGCGACCTGGGCGGCCGCCGCGACGGCCACGGCGTCGGCCAGCGGCCCCGGAAGGCGGCGCCGCAGCCGCTCCCGCCAGGGCGGGGCGAGGATCAGCAGCCCGGCCGTCGCCAGCACCGACAGCGCGAACCCGTACGAGCGGGCGAGCGCCGGGTCGATCAGTATGAGCAGCAGCACCGCGGCGCACAGCGCGGGCAGCCCTTGCCGCCGTCGCCCGACGGCCAGCGCCAGCAGGCCGATCAGCCCCATGACCGTGGCGCGCAGCACGCTGGGCTCCGGACGGGCGACGACCACGAACACCGGTACGGCCAGGGCCGCGACCAGCGGCGTGCCGCGGTGCCCCAGCCCGACCAGCCGGCACAGGCCCAGCACCGCGCCGACCACGATCGCCAGGTTCGACCCGGACACCACGAGCAGGTGGGTGAGCCCGGCGGTCCGGAAGTCGTCGGCGAGCCGCGCGTCGAGCCGGGAGGTGTCGCCCACGACCATGCCCGGCAGGACGCCGCGCTGGTCGCTCGGCAGCCGGGCCACGGCCAGGCGCAGCCTCCCCCGCACATGCTCGGCGGCCCGCTGGACGGCCGAGGCGGGCCCCAGCACGGTCGGCGGGCCGCGTACCACGACCACGGCGGCCAGCAGCTCGGCGCGTCGCGGCGGGGCGAACCGGCCGGTGAACCGCACCCGCTGGCCGGGCAGCAGGCCGCTCCAGCGCCGATCGAACGCCATCGCCAGAATCGGTACGCGCACCCTCGTCCGCCGTCCCCGCGCGTCGACGGTCTGGGCGCGCATTCGCACGAGGAGGAACCGCCGTCCGGACCCCCACTCGGGGTCGGCCGTCACGACCGCCTCGACCGTGGCATGGCCTCCCGACCGGGCGAGGTCCCGCACCGGGCCGGATTCGACGGCCGCGGCCCGCAGGCCCACGCCGACGGCCGACGCCGCGGCGCAGGTCAACGCCAGCGTGCACCAGCGGCCCGCGTCGCCTCGTCGACGGACGAACGCGATCGCGGCGACGGCGGCGCCGGCGATGCCGTACGCGGCCGCCCGTCCGGCGCCGATCGCGATCGCCGCGGCGGTCCAGGCGGCGATCGCCGGAGCGACCAGCCGCAGGTCATGGCCCTGCCGCGGGGTCATACGCGGACCATGCTCCTGAGGTCGGCGAAGCGCCGCTCGCCGATCCCGGAGACCTCCCGGAGCTGCTCGACGGACCGGAACCCGCCGTGCCGGGTGCGATAGTCCACGATGCGTTGGGCGAGGACGGGACCGACCCCGGGAAGCCGGTCCAGCTGCTCCACGGTCGCCGTGTTGAGGTCGAGCGGCGCCCCGGCGGCGGAGGACGCCCCGGGCGAGGCGTTCGGCGCCGGAACGGCGGACGGCGCGCGCACCCCGACGGCGATCTGCTCGCCGTCCACGAGCTTGCGGGCGAGGTTCAGCGTCCCCGTGCCGGCACCGCGCCGCACTCCCCCCGCAGCGTTGATCGCGTCCGCCACCCTGGACCCGCCGGGCAGGGTGACCACGCCGGGCCGCCTGACCTTGCCGTACACGTGCACCATCACCGGGCCGCCCTGTCCGGAGGCCGCGGCGGACGGTGCGGAGCCCGCGACCAGCGTCGGCTGCGCCCCGGCCTCCGCGATCGGGCGCGGGCGCGCCATCCAGAGGTATCCCGCGCCGACGAGCGCCGCGACCAGCCCGACCACGACGAGCGCGCGAAGACCTCCCGCGCCGGGATCGAGACGTCCCAGCACGTCGGCGATCCGTCTTCCGCCCATGGCGTCTTCGGGGCGGGCCCGCGGCGCTTCGGCCTTGGGACGCGCGGCCCCCAGTATCCGCGAGACGCGGGTCGCGGCACCGGCCGCCACGGCCTCATCCGGCTGCCGCGGCGGTGTCGCCTGCGCGTCTTCCACCGTCGCTCCCCTGGCCGTCGCATCACCGTTGACAGGGACGTCGGCAGAGGGCGCTTCGCGTCGGTCAGGACGCCCCTGCGCCGTCGTGCGGCCCGCGGACACGACGCGTGCGTTCGTCCTCTGCCCTGCCGACGTGACGGAGGGACGGTCGGCGGGGCGACGCGGGGAGGAGCGCGAGTACGCGGCGGGTGGAGGTGACAGGTCGCTCATGAGGTCTGACGTTAAGTGCGCGGCGGACGCCGCCACAGACCTCGCGCGAATTGTGGACAACTCGCCGTCAGAGGTGCGGGGCGATGACCACGCCGAGCATGCCGGGGCCGACGTGGGCGCCGATCACGGGACCGACCTCGCCGACGTGGACGTCCCCGACCCGTGGGATGCGGTCGCGCAGGCGGGCGGCGAGGGCCTCCGCGCGGTGCGCGGCGGACAGGTGCTGGACGCCGACGTCGACGGGGCGGTCGCCGGCGAAGTCGACGGCCAGCTCCTCCAGGCGGGCGACCGCCCGGGACGCGGTGCGCACCTTCTCCACGGGGACGATGCGGCCGTCCACGATGCCCAGCAGAGGTTTGACCATGAGGGCCGAGCCGAGCAGGGTGGCGGCGGCGCCGATGCGGCCGCCGCGGCGCAGGTGCTCCAGGGTGTCGACGTAGAACAGGGAGCGGGACAGGCGGGCGCGGCGGCTGGCTGCGTCCGCGACCTCGTCGGCGTCGGCACCGCGCTGCGCGGCCGCGGCGGCCGACAGGGCGGCGAAGCCGAGGCCGAGGCCGATGGCGCCGGTGTCGACGACGCGGACGGGCACGGGGGCGTCCTCGGCGGCCAGCCGCGCGGCCTCCACGGTGCCGGACATGGCCGCGGACAGGTGGACGGAGACGACGGCCCGCGCCCCGCCCCCGGCGGCGGCCTTGAACGCGTGCGCGAAGCGTTCGGGCGACGGGCGGGACGTGGTGACGGGGTGCCACTCCTTGAGAGCCCGTGCCGTCTCGGCGGTGGTGATCTGCCCTTCGTCCCGCACCGTGCCGCCGATGACGACCTGCAGCGGCACGACGGTGATGCCCTGGCGTTCGGCGAGCCCCGGGGGGAGGTAGGCAGTGGAGTCTGTGACGACCGCAACCGCACTGGCCATGGGGCGAGGCTACTCCTCTGGTCCGTTCGGCGGTGTGGCGCGCATGTTTCCGCGTGTTACGGCGGGCGCGTACGGCAGTAGTCCCCCGGCCCGCGGCACAGGATGAAGCCGATGTCGAACGGCCGGCCGCTGGGAGGCGCGGATTCCAGCAGAATGCGCATGCCTGCGTCGACGCGGTCGGGTGAGAACATGCCGTGGTCGGCCTGCAACCGCGGGCTCAGGTCGGGCAGCATGAGGTCCACGGCGTGACTCCCCCGCCGGGCGCGCCCGGCGCGCTCCGGCGGCAGGAGCGCGCGACGCGGCGGCGCGTCCCCGCGCGTTCAGGACTGGACGGGGACGCCGCCCCTCCACACGCGCAGGGCGCGCAGCCCGAAGGCCCAGGCGAAGGCGCCCTCGTGGTCGGCGTCCCACAGGACGATGTCGGCCAGCATCCCCGGGGCCAGGGATCCGCGGTCGCCGAGGCGCAGCGCGGCCGCGCCGCCGAGGGTGGCGGCGCGCAGGGCCTCGGTGACGCTGAGCCCGTACATCGCCACGGCCAGGCCGATGACCAGCGGCATCGAGGTGATCCCGCACTGGCCGGGGTTGTGGTCGGTGCCGAGGGCGACGGTGACGCCGCGGTCCAGCATGGCGCGGACCGGCGCCGGGGGACGCGAGGTGTTGAGCGAGCTGCCCGGGCAGACGGTGGCGGTGACCCCGGCGTGCGCGAGGGCCTTGATGTCGTCGTCGCTGGCGTGGTTGAGCAGGTCGGCGGAGGCGCAGCCGACCTCGGCGGCGACCTGCGCGGCGCCGATGCGCTCGTTGGCGCAGGCGTGCATGCGGGCCTTGAGGCCGGCGCGCTTGCCGGTGAGCAGCAGGATGCGGGCCTCGTCGGCGGTGAAGTGGCCCTCGTCGCAGTAGACGTCGAGGCTGTCGGCGCCCGCCGCGGCGGCGTCGGCGGCCCACAGCCGGACGGCGTCGATGTAGTCCCGGCGGCGGCCGAAGAACTCCGGCGGCAGGATGTGCGCGGCGAGGAACGTGGCGTGGATGCGCGGCATGGACGGCTCGCCCTCCAGCGAGCGCAGCATCCGGATGTCGGCCAGTTCGCCGTCGCGGGTGAGGTGGTAGCCGGTCTTGGCCTCGACGGTGGTGGTGCCCGCGAGGATCCACTGGCGCAGCCGCTCGCGGACGCCGTTGCACAGCGTCCAGGGGTCGGTGCCGCGGGTCACGGTGACCGTGGAGTTGACCCCGCCGCCCGCCGCCGCGATCGCCGAATGGGACGAGCCGCTGGTGCGCATGGCCAGCTCGGCCCAGCGGTTGCCCGCGTAGACGGGGTGCGAGTGGGCGTCGATCAGCCCGGGTGTGACCAGGCCGCCGCCGAGGTTCTCCACATGGTCGACGTCCACGATGTCGTCGATGACGCCGGGCACGCTCTGGGGCAGGTCGGCCGCCGGGCCTGCCCACACGATCCGGTCGTCGTGGATGAGAACGGCGGCGTTGCTGCAGACGTCGGTGCCCGTCCAGAGCCTGCCGATGTTCGTCAACAGCCGAACCGTCATCGGGTCACCGACCCGGAGGGGGTATCGCGCCGTCCGGCGCGGAACGGGACGCCATGGAGAAGGCCACCTGCTCTCGATCCGAAACGCCGACTGGGTGCCGGCGACTCACCGCTGGAGGGTTGGGCGATCGGTCGATCGCCATGAGCAACGAGACCGCAGATATCGGTTTCGTCACGGTAGTGCACTGACGGCCCGGCCGACAACCACCGGGTGGCCGCCGCCGACGTCGCGGCGCGGGTTCCCGGGGAGAGGCGACGGGCCGGGGGCGGCGCGAGGCGGACGCGCGGACGGCTCACCGAGGTCCGATAACCGGACAAAATTCGCATATCGCCCGATAAGCCATGCAATACCTGTCCGCACCGCATCGACGCCTCACCAGCCCCTAGTGATACGACGGTACGGGGTTCGGCGGAACCGTCAAGCGGATTGGCGAACCTGTCACCGTTCGGCGACCAGACGACCCCGATTCGGCCGCCACGAAGCCGATATTACGGAACGACTATGGAGGCGTCCGCCGCCGGCGCGGCTCACGACGCTGCCTGCGGACAAGGTACCGCATCCCCGTCTCGTCCATCCGCCGAAACGAGAAATTCGTTACCCGCCATTTCCGGACAGCCGCCCTCGACGCCAGGGCGGCGCGTCCGTCCGGCACGGCGTCCCTCACGGGGTCACGGCGTCACGGGGTCGGCGCCAGCTCCTCGAAGCGCGCCAGTTCGGCGGCCAGGTCGACCGGGACGCGGGCGTGCAGGACGGTGCCCTCGGCGGTGTGCTCCTGCTTGAGCACCTCGCCCCGCCTGTGGACCTGGGCGACCAGGTCGCCGCGGTCGTACGGCACGAGGACCCGCAGCTCGCGGTCCAGCTTGGGCAGCCGGACCTCGATCGCGGCGCGCAGCTCGTCGATCCCGGCGCCGGTGCGGGCGGAGACGACGACGCTGTGCGGCTCGCGGCGGCGCAGCCGGGCCAGGGTGAGGTCGTCGGCGGCGTCCGCCTTGTTGATCACGACGAGCTCCGGGATGCGGTCGGCGCCGATCTCGCGCAGCACCTCGCGGACCGCGTCGATCTGCGCCTCGGGCTCGGCGTCGGAGCCGTCCACCACGTGCAGGATCAGGTCGGCGTCGGCGACCTCCTCCAGGGTGGAGCGGAACGCCTCGACGAGCTGGTGCGGCAGGTGCCGGACGAACCCGACCGTGTCGGCCAGCGTGTAGGTGCGGCCGCCGGGCGTCCGCGCGCGCCGCACCGTGGGGTCGAGGGTGGCGAACAGCGCGTCCTCCACCAGCACCCCGGCGCCGGTGAGCCGGTTGAGCAGCGACGACTTGCCGGCGTTGGTGTAGCCGGCGATGGCCACGGCGGGCACCTCGTTGCGACGCCGCTCGCCGCGCTTGGTGTCGCGCGACTTGGCCATCTCGGCGATCTGGCGGCGCAGCTTGGCCATGCGCGCGCGGATGCGGCGCCGGTCCAGCTCGATCTTGGTCTCGCCGGGGCCGCGGCCGCCGATGCCCACGCCGCCCGCGGCGCGTCCGCCGACCTGCCGGGACAGGTTGCCGCCCCAGCCGCGCAGCCGCGGCAGCAGGTACTCCAGCTGGGCCAGCTCGACCTGCGCCTTGCCCTCGCGGCTCTTGGCGTGCTGGGCGAAGATGTCCAGGATCAGCGCGGTCCGGTCGATGACCTTGACCCCGACGGTCTCCTCCAGGTGCCGCAGCTGGCTCGGGGACAGCTCGCCGTCGCAGATGACGGTGTCGGCGCCGGTCGCGATCACCACGTCGCGCAGTTCGGCGGCCTTGCCCGCGCCGATGAAGCTCGCCGGGTCGGGCCTGCTGCGCCGCTGGATCATGCCCTCGAGCACCTGCGAACCTGCGGTCTCGGCCAGCAGCGCCAGCTCGCGCAGCGAGTTCTCGGCCGCCTCGGCGGTGCCGTCGGTCCACACGCCGATGAGCACGACGCGTTCGAGCCGCAGGGCGCGGTACTCGACCTCGGTGACGTCGGTGAGTTCGGTGGACAGTCCCGCCACGCGCCGCAGCGCCCGGCGGTCCTCCAGATCGAGGTCCCCGGTCATCGGCTCGTCGTCGAACGGGGCCGGGGTCCGAGGCTGGTGGTCTTCAGAGAAAGAGTGCGTCATATGTCCTCTGTAGAACGCCGCTGAGCGGCCGCTTCTTCCCGGCGATCGTCTCACGAAGCGGTCCCCGGGTCACTCGATTATTCCCACGCCGCGGGCATCCCCACCTCGCGCGCCCCTATCCGGCCGCCGCCGTCGGGCGGCGCTCCTTCACCCTCGCCGTCCTCGCCCGTCCGCGAACACCGCGTGACCGATGGTGGCGAGGGGACGCAGCGGGTAAGGGCGTGTCCAGCCGCCCCCTTTGACCGGCAACTGAACGGACGAGTAGCTTTCTCCACATAACAGAAGTGAGTTTTCACGATACGAAAGAAGGGCAGACGATGGCTGCACCCGAGGTGCCGGAGGGCATCGAGGTCACCGGGCCCCTGAACGACCGCTACGACGAGATCCTCACGCCCGGCGCGCTGGGCCTGCTGGCCGCGCTCCAGCGCGAGTTCGGCGCGCGGCGCGAGGAGCTGCTGCGGGCGCGCGCCGAACGCCAGGAGCGGCTGTCGGCGGGCGGGACGCTGGACTTCCTCCCCGAGACCGCGCACGTCCGCGAGGACCCCTCCTGGCGGGTCGCCCCGCCCGCGCCCGGCCTGGTGGACCGCCGGGTCGAGATCACCGGCCCCACCGACCGGAAGATGACGATCAACGCGCTGAACTCCGGCGCCAAGGTGTGGCTGGCCGACTTCGAGGACGCCAACACGCCGCTGTGGACCAACATGATCGAGGGGCAGCTGAACCTGCGCGACGCCCTCGACCGGACCATCGACTTCACCGACCCGACCACCGGCAAGAGCTACGCGCTCAAGCCCGACGAGGAGCTGGCCACGATCGTGGTCCGCCCGCGCGGCTGGCACATGGAGGAGAAGCACGTCCTGGTGGACGGCAAGCCGATGTCGGCCTCGCTGTTCGACTTCGGGCTGTACCTGTTCCACTGCGGGCGGCGGCAGCTGGACAAGGGCAAGGGCCCCTACTTCTACCTGCCGAAGATGGAGAGCCATCTGGAGGCGCGGCTCTGGAACGACGCCTTCAACCTTGCCCAGGACCTCCTGGACATCCCGCGCGGCACCATCCGCGCCACCGTGCTGATCGAGACGATCCCGGCGGCGTTCGAGATGGAGGAGATCCTCTACGAGCTGCGCGAGCACTCGGCCGGGCTGAACGCCGGCCGCTGGGACTACCTGTTCTCGATCATCAAGAAGTTCCGCGACCGCGGCGGCGACTTCGTCCTGCCGGAGCGCAACGCGATCACCATGACCGCGCCGTTCATGCGTGCCTACACCGAGCTGCTGGTGCGCACCTGCCACAAGCGCGGCGCGCACGCCATCGGCGGCATGGCGGCGTTCATCCCGTCCCGCAAGGACCCCGAGGTCAACAAGGTCGCGCTGGAGAAGGTGCGGGCCGACAAGACGCGCGAGTCCGACGACGGCTTCGACGGCTCGTGGGTGGCGCACCCGGACCTGGTGCCGGTCTGCCGCGAGGTCTTCGACGGCGTGCTCGGCGACAAGCCCAACCAGCTGGACCGGCTGCGCGAGGACGTCCACGTGACCGCCGCCGACCTGCTGAACTTCAGCGCCACGCCCGGTGAGATCACCGAGGCGGGGCTGCGCAACAACATCGACGTGGCGCTGCGCTACCTGGCGACCTGGCTGGCCGGCTCGGGCGCGGTGGCGATCCACAACCTCATGGAGGACGCGGCGACCGCGGAGATCTCCCGGTCGCAGGTCTGGCAGTGGATGCGCCACGGCGTCCAGCTGAGCGACGGGCAGAAGGTCACCCGCGAGCTGGTGGAGCGGATCATGGACGAGGAGCTCGCCAAGATCCGCAAGGAGCTGGGCGGGGCGTACGACGAGCCGCGCTACGAGCAGGCCGTCGCGCTGTTCAAGGAGGTCACCCTGGCCGACGAGTACGCCGAGTTCCTGACCACCCCCGCCTACGCCCGCTTCCCCTGATCCCGCCGCGCGGCGCGCCGGCCCGCGGGCCGGCGCCGAGGCCGCGGCGT
>NZ_BCQU01000047.1:0-50542 GCF_001552235.1 Actinomadura rubrobrunea NBRC 15275
CCGCCTTTGCCGGTATATCTGCGGGAATCGCGCTATTCCGTCGCTGCCGGGCGGGGACGTGCTCGCCCTGTAGACAAACGAGAGTGCGCAATGTCTTCGCTACGGGTGGGGCGACGGCCGGCGGGGCCGTCAAAGGCGCCGCCGCCGCGGCGGCCGCCGCGGCCCTCGCCCTCACCGTCATCGCCCCGCTGCCCGCGACCGCGTCGATCGGCGCGCCGCCGCGCGTCTCCTGGCGCCCGTGCCCGGACGACGACCCGGTGCTCAAGGACAAGCTGCGCGGCCTGGAGTGCGGCACGCTGGCCGTCCCGCTCGACCACGCCCGGCCGCGCGGCACGAAGATCAGGCTCGCGCTGACCCGGATCAGGCACACCTCCCGCGCCTTCCAGGGCGTGGTGATCCTCAACCGCGGCGGTCCCGGCGCCCATGGCCGCGACCTGCCGCGCTTCGTCACCGGCATGCTGCCCGCGAGCGTGGTCGCGCAGTACGACTGGATCGGCCTGGACCCGCGCGGCGTCGGCGCCAGCCGGCCCGCGCTGGTCTGCGACCGCGACTACCAGGACCCCGGGCGGCCCCGTCCCGCCTACGTGCCGCGCAGCGGCGCCGAGGAGCGCGCCTGGAGGCTGCGGGCCCGCCGGTTCGCCGACGACTGCGCCCGGCGCTACGGCTCGATCCTGCCGCACATGGGCACCGCGGACGCCGCCCGCGACATCGACTACGTCCGCGCCGCCCTCCGCCAAAAGAAGATCACGTACTTCGCCTACTCGTACGGGACCTACCTGGGCGCGGTGTACGCGTCGATGTTCCCGCACCGCGTCCGGCGGATGGTGCTCGACAGCGTGGTGCGTCCCAGCGGGGTGTGGTACGGCACCAACCTCTCGCAGAACGTGGCGTTCGAGAAGACCATCGGCCTGTTCTTCTCGTGGGTCGCCCGCAACCACAGGACCTACAGGCTGGGACGCACGCGCAAGGCCGTGGCCGAGGCCTACTCCAAGGTGCGGAAGGAGCTCGCGACCAGGCCCATCAACGGCCGCGTCGGCCCGTCGGAACTGGACGACGCGTTCCTGGCCGACGGCTACAACGACCGCACCTGGCCGTCGCACGCCAAGGCGCTGTCGGACTACGTCGTCCGGCGCTCGCCGAAGGCGCTGGGAGCCGTCTGGCACGAGCCGACGTGGCTCGACCAGAACTCCTACACCGTCTACAACGCCGTGCAGTGCCGCGACGCCGCCTGGCCGAGGACGTGGACCCGCTGGCATGCCGACTCCTGGCGGCTCTACACCGAGGGCTACCGTTTCGAGACCTGGAGCAACACCTGGTACAACGCGCCGTGCGCGTACTGGAGCGTGCGCGGGGGGCCGAAGCCCGTGGTCCGCGACGCGCCCGAGCTGCCGCCGATCCTGCTCATCGCGGCGACCAGGGACGCCGCCACCCCGTATCCCGGCGCGCTGGAGGTGCACCGGCTGTTCTCGCGCTCCCGGCTGATCACGCAGACCGGGGGCATGAACCACGGGGTCTCGCTGGCCGGCGACCGGTGCGTGGACCGGGCCGTCGCCGCCTACCTCGCCACCGGCGCGCTGCCGCCGTCGCGCAGCGGTCCGGACCTGTCGTGCCGGGCCCCCGCGCCGCCGAAGGCCGGCGGCGGCCGGCGGGAGCAGGGCGCCGCCTCCGAGGACCGGTGGCCGGAAGAGGAGCCCGCGACCCCGGCCGAGGGGCGGACGTCATAGGCTTGTCACGTGGTGCTGACGAACGCGGCCTCCGCGGGGCGGCCGCTGCCCTCAGGGGGCGGATGACGCCATGCGCATGCTCGGGTCGCTGCCGGTACGGGTCCTCGACGACCGCCACCGGGACGAGGTGCTGGCCATCCTCGACGCCGACCCGGTGACCAACGTCTTCGTCGGCTCGCGCGTGCACGCCTCCGGGCTCGACCCCGGCCGCCTCGGCGCGCAGATGTGGGGGTATCTGAGGGACGGACGCCCGACCGCGCTGTGCTACTCCGGCGCCAACCTCATCCCCGTCAACGCCGACTCGGCGGCCGTGCGGGCGTTCGCCGAGCGGGCCCGCGCGCAGGGCCGCCGCTGCTCGTCGATCGTCGGCCCGATCGACGCGGTGAGCGAGATGTGGGAGATCCTCGAACCGTACTGGGGGCCGCCCCGGGCGATCCGCTCCGTCCAGCCGGTCATGTCCACCTCGACGATGCCGCCCGTGCCGGCCGACCCCCATGTGCGCCGGGTGACCATGGAGGACTTCGACCTGGTCTACCCCGCCTGCGTGGCGATGTTCACCGAGGAGGTGGGCGTCTCGCCGCACGCCGGCGACGGCGGCGTGCTCTACCGCGCGCGGGTCGCCGAGCTGATCCGGGCGGGCCGGGCGTTCGCCCGCATCGAGGACGGCCGGGTGATGTTCAAGGCCGAGGTGGGCGCCGTCACCCCCCACGCCTGCCAGGTGCAGGGCGTGTGGGTGCCGCCGGACCTGCGCGGCCGCGGACTGTCGGTGGGCGGCATGGCCGCGCTGGTCGAGGAGTGCCTGCGCAGCATCGCCCCGACCGTGTCGCTGTACGTCAACGACTACAACGCGCGGGCGCGCGCCGCGTACCGGCGTGTCGGCTTTGTGGAGGTCGGCACGTTCATGTCGATTCTTTTCTGACCGGGCGGTACCGCCCGATAGCATCCGGCCGTGGAGTTCGCCGGGGCGTTGCGGCAGGCCATCCACGGCAGCGGCCTGACCCTGGAGCGCGTGCGCCACCGCTTGGCCCGTCGCGGCGTGTCGGTCAGCGTGGCGACGCTGAGCTACTGGCAGCGCGGGCGCAGCCGCCCGCGCTCCCGCGCGACCGTGGCGGCCTTAGAGGAGGTCCTGCAGGTGCCCGCCGGGACGCTCACCGGCCTGCTGGACGCGCCCGGGGGGCGGGGCGGCTCCGGCGCCGGACGCGGCGGACCCGCGGGCCGGGGCGACCGCCCCGACCGGGTGCAGGCCGCCGCAGACCTGTGGCCCGATCCCGAGCGGTACGCGCGCGTGGTCGGGCAGCTCGACCGCTCGGTCGACCACCGGCTCGAACGCCTGAGCGTCCACGACGTGTACCGGCTGGACGCCTCGCGCCGCCCCCGGTCCCTGGCGGTGCGCGAGGTGCTGCGCGCAGTCGGCGACGATGTCGACCGCGTCGTGTGCGTCCACCCCTTGGACGTCCCGGAGGAGGCGGAGGACCGCCGCGCGGACGGGGCGCCTCCGGCGGAGCTGACCGGCCTGCGGTACTGCCGTGCCGGGCGGATCCGCGCCGAGGCCGGGCTGATGGCGTTCGAGCTGGTCCTGGACCGCGTCCTGGCGGCGGGGGACACCGCCGTCGTCGAGTACGAGCTGGTCCTGCCCGCCGACGGGCCGCCCGGCGCGGACTACCGCAGGCGGTTCCCGCGGCCCGTGCGCGACTATCTCGCGGTCGTGCAGTTCCACGCGGAAACGTTCCCGGCGCGCTGCTACGGCTTCTACCAGGAGACCGGCGACGCGCCGCGGGAACGGCTCGGCGAACTGTGGATCGGTGCGTCCGGCAGCGCCCACATCGCCGTCGGGGCGGTCCGGCGCGGCATCCTGGGCGTCGAATGGGAATGGGACTGACCGCGCCGCCCGCATTGCGGCGCCGCCCGGGAAACGCGCGAACCGCGACGTCACGTCGCCAAACGCGGCTCACGCATCCGCGACGAAATCGTTATTCAGAGCCCTCGATGTGAATTTCGAGGTGCCCTCGAAATCATTGACGGGCGTTCCGCGCGAAACCGAAGATGCCATCGATTCCCAGTCCCCCGCATACATGGAGAATCGATGAGACGACGTACCCTGCCTCTCGCCGTCCTCGCGGCCGCCCCCCTCGTCATGGCGAGCGCCCTACCCGCGGGCGCGGCCCCCGCCGCCCCCGCCGTCCCGGTCACGATGGCGGCGTCCGGCCAGGGCATCGCAGGCCAGTACATCGTGACGTTGAAGAAGGGCGTGTCGGTCGACTCGACGGTGGCCAAGCGCGGAATCCAGCCCCAGTACCGGTTCGGCAAGGTGCTGAACGGCTTCTCCGCCAAGCTCACCGACGCGCAGCTGGCCAAGCTGCGCAGGACCCCCGGCGTCGCGTCCATCGAGCAGGACGCCGTCATCAAGGCGGACGCCACCCAGAGCAACCCGCCGTCGTGGGGGCTGGACCGCATCGACCAGACGAACCTGCCGCTGTCGCGCAGCTACACCTACAACGCCACCGGCGCCGGGGTGTACGCCTACATCATCGACACCGGCATCTACACCTCGCACCCCGACTTCGGCGGACGCGCCGCCAACGTCTTCGACGCGTTCGGCGGCAACGGCCAGGACTGCAACGGCCACGGCACGCACGTCGCGGGCACCGTCGGCGGCAGCTCCTACGGCGTGGCCAAGCAGGTCTACCTGCGCGGCGTGCGCGTGCTCGACTGCAGCGGCTACGGCACCACCTCCGGCGTCATCGCCGGGATGAACTGGGTGGCCAGCAACCACACCAAGCCGGCCGTGGCGAACATGTCGCTGGGCGGCGGCTACTCGTCCTCCATCAACTCGGCCGCCAACAACCTGGCCGCCTCCGGCGTGTTCCTGGCCGTCGCCGCGGGCAACGAGAGCACCAACGCGTGCAACCGGTCGCCCGCCAGCGCGGCCAACGTCACCACCGTCGCCGCCAGCACCAGCAGCGACGCCAGGGCGTCCTACAGCAACTACGGCTCCTGCGTGGACCTGTACGCGCCCGGCTCGTCCATCACCTCCACGTGGCTGAGCGGCGGCACCAACACCATCAGCGGCACGTCGATGGCCACGCCGCACGTGACCGGGGTCGGCGCCCTCTACAAGTCGACCTACGGCGACGCCTCGTACAGCACCATCCGCAGCTGGCTGACGAGCAACGCCACCTCCGGCGTGATCAGCGGGAACCCGTCCGGCACGCCGAACCGGCTGCTGAACAAGCGCTCCCTGTGACGGGGTGAGTGGTACCGGGGGTCGCGTGTCCGCCGCATGGCCCATGTGACGGAACCCCGCCGCGCGACCCCTGGCTCGGACCCCGCGACGCCGCCGCGGCGGCGTCGCGGGGTCCTTGTTTTGTGGAGACTTGCCGGTTGGAAAATTCCGGACCGCCGCCTTACATTTACCCCGGCGGTTTTCACACTGCCGTTGTCAAGGCCGATGGCAGGGGGCGCGGCCGTGCGCTTTCTACCGGAGGCCGATGATGACGGTGCAGAGCGTCACGACGGACGACGAGCTCGTCCAGGTGCTGCGGTACGGCCCGTTCAACGTGGCCCTGCACGCCGCGATCCAGGCCCGCGGCCTCAGTCTGGAGGCCGTGCGGCGGCGGCTCGAGGAGCAGGGCATCGCCGTCAGCCTGTCCACCCTCAGCTACTGGCAGCGGGGGCGCACCCGGCCCGAACGCGCCGACTCCCTGCGCGCGGTGCGGGCGCTGGAGGTCATCCTCGGCCTGCCCCGCCACTCGCTGCTCACCCTGCTCCGGCCGGCCGCCGAGCGGTCCGCCGGCCCCTGGCTGCCGGTGGAGGCGCTGTGCCCCGAGCCCGGGGTGCGCGACCTGGTGGACGAGATCGGCGAACGCGGCCAACGCCAGCTCACCGGGCTCAGCCTGCACGACCAGTACATCCTGGGGCCCGACCGGGAGCTGCGCGAGGTGCGCACCCGCGCGGTGTTCCAGGCCCGGCAGCGCGGCGTGGACCGCTGGATCGCCGTCTACCACCACCCCCACGGGCTCCTGCCGACCTCGCGCACCGCGCACGGCTGCCGCTTCGGCCGCGTGCGCATGGACGGCGCCAGCGGCCTGATCGCCGCCGAGCTGCTGTTCGACCGGGCCCTCGGCCGCGGCGAGACCTACCTGCTGGAATACGGGTTCGACTTCGAGGCCGGCGGCCCGCCGGTCACCGAGGAGGGCCGCGGCTTCCGCACCCCTCAGCACGAGTACCTCATCGAGGTGCGCTTCCATCCGTCCGCCCTGCCCGCCCGCTGCTACCGCACCTTCCGCCCCGACGCCCACACGGCCCTGAAGGACACCGCCGACCTGCGCCTGTCGGCCTACCACAGCGTCCACTTCATCGAGTTCGGCATGGCCGCGGGCTACCACGGCATCCGCTGGGAGTGGTCGTGAACCGAACGTCCCGCCGGCAGCGCGCACCGGCGGGACGCGGGCGGACGGCCGGTCACTTGACCAGCAGGTTCAGCAGACGCTCCAGTTCGGCGGCCGGGTCGTCGGTCAGGCCCGCGTGGACGGGACCGGGCTGGACGACGGTGCTGCGCGGGGCGGTGAGCCAGCGGAACCGCCCGCCCGGAGGCTCCTGGGCCGCCTGGCCTGCGGGTTCGCCGCCGCGGCACAGCACGTCCACGGCGTGCAGGGCCTTGCGGACGCCGTCCAGGTCCAGGCGCGGGTCGAGGGCGAGCAGCCGCCGCTCGTCGACGTGCGTGCGGCAGCCCAGGTAGTCCTTCGCCTGGCAGTAGACGACGACGCCCACGTTCATCGACTCCCCGCGCTCCACCCGAGGGACGACGCGCAGCGCGGCGTACTCGAAGACGGCGCCCATCACGCACCGCCCCCGTACGGGCCGCCCAGCCAGCTCGGGCGCTTCTCGCCGCGGCGCGTCGCGGTGTCCGGCTCGTGGTGCGCGACGTCCAGGTCCGGCAGCCAGTCGCGGGGGCGGGCGGCGCGGTCCAGCAGCAGCTCCAGGTAGGCGTCGCGCGCGGCGTCCGGGCCGTCGAAGTGGGGGTCGCCGTCCAGCCAGGGGTCGGGCACCAGGCCGAGGACCTCCCGCAGCAGCCCCTCGGTGATCCGCGGTCCGAGCTCGGCCTCGGCCTCGGCCAGCGCGGTCGCGTGCCGGGTGAGGACGTGGTCGGCGACGTCGTACGGGCCGGAGAACACCCGGGAGGCGTTGGCCCAGGCGTGGTGGAAGTACAGGCTGGCGCCGTGGTCGATCAGCCACACGTCGCCGTGCCAGACCAGCATGTTGGGGTTGCGCCAGCTGCGGTCGACGTTGCCGATGAACGCGTCGAACCACAGCACGCGGGAGGCGAACGCCGGGTCCGGCGTCCAGCCGAGCGGGTCGAAGCCGAGCGAGCCGGGCAGGAAGTCCACGCCGAGGTTCCAGCCGGCGCTGGCCTTGAGGAGGTCCTGCACGTCGGGGTCGGGCTCGTGCCGTCCGATCACCGGATCCAGGTCGATGACCACCTGGTCGGGGACGCGCAGGCCGAGGCGGCGGCCGAGCTCCCCGGCGATCACCTCGGCGATCAGGGCCTTGCGGCCCTGCCCGGCGCCGGTGAACTTCATGACGTAGGTGCCGAGGTCGTCGGCCTCGACGAGGCCCGGCAGCGATCCGCCCTCGCGCAGGGGCGTCACGTATCGGATGGCGGTCACGAGCGGCAGCACGCAAGCACGCTATCCGGTCCGGGCGCCGTTCCGGGAAACCGGCGCCTGCGAGGATGGGGGCATGGCATCCGCGAACACGGGCGAAACCGGCCGACGCAAGGCGTGGTCCGCGCCCGAGCTGGTGGACCTGTCCGTTCCCGTCGTCACGGGCATGCCGGTGTACCCGGGAGATCCGGAGGTGGAGATCAGCGCGGCGCTGACGGCGGCGCGCGACGGGGTGAACGTGCAGCGGGTGCACATGGGGTCGCAGTCCGGCACGCACGTGGACGCGCCCTACCACGTCGACGACGCGCTGCCCCGGCTGGAGGAGGTGCCGCTCGACCGGTTCACCGGCCCGGCGGTGGTCATGGACGCGCGCGGCCTGCCGCCCCGCACCGCGATCGGTCCCGAGGCGCTGCCGGACGGCCTGGCGCCGGGCGTGGTGCTGCTGATCGCGACCGGGTGGTCCGCGCGGTGGGGGAGCGGGGACTACCTGGCGCATCCCTACCCGTCGGCGGAGACGGCCGAGGCGATCGTCGCGGCCGGGGTCCGCACGGTCGGCATCGACGCGCTCAGCGTCGACCGCACCCCGCCGCCCGGCGACGAGGCGTTCTCGCTGGACGCGCACCGCGTGCTGTGCGGCGCGGGCGCGGTGATCGTGGAGAACCTCACCGGGCTGGACCGCCTGCTGGAGGCGCAGGCGGCGGGGCGGCCGGTCGAGGTGTCGATGTTCCCGATCCGCCTGGCGGGGGACGGGGCGCCCGTGCGCGCCGTCGCCCGCCTGGGCTGATCACATCTCCGCGATGACCTCCTCGGCGAAGCGTTCCATGGCGGCGACTTTGAGGGCGAGGCCGTCGCCGTGGCGGGCCTTCTCGTCCGGGGTGGCCAGCCACCAGGGCGCCGTCATGACGCCGGCGACGCCCTGGTCGGCCCACTTGCGGTAGAGGTCGGCGCCGGGCGGGGCGGCGATCGGCGCGATCACCTTGAGGTCGTCCAGCGTGCGGCCGTGCTCGGCCAGGTGGGCGGTGAGGCGGGCGAGCAGGTCGGCGAGCCGGTCCTCGGTGTAGAAGCGGTTGCCGATCCAGCCGTCGCCGATACGGGCGGCGCGACGCAGGGCCGCGTCGCTGTCGCCGCCGACGTACACCGGGACGGGCTCGTCCGGTACGGGCGCGATGCTCAGCGGTCCGAAGTCGTAGAAGGCGCCGTGGTGCTCGACCGTGCCGCCCCGCCACAGCGTCCGCAGGACGGGGATCATCTCGTCCAGGCGCCTGCCGCGCGTGTGGAAGTCCTGCCCGGTCTGCTGGAACTCGTCCTTGCACCAGCCCACGCCGACGCCGAGGATCGTCCGGCCGCCCGACAGGACGGCGGCGGTGGAGACCGCCTTGGCGACGGTGAACAGGTCGCGGGCTGGGGCGACGTAGACGTTGGTGGCGAACCGCACCCGTTCGGTGACCGCCGCCATCGCGCCGATCGCCACCCACACGTCCGGCCAGTGCGTGTCCGGTTCGTACGGAGGCGCGCCGTCGTCGGTGTAGGGGTAGGCGGACTGGTAGTCGGCGTAGAAGAGGTGGTCCGACACCGCCACGGTGTCGTAGCCCAGGCGGTCGGCGGCCCGGGCGAGGCCGAGGTACTCGTGGGTGCCGACGAACGCGGCCCCGAGCCAGAACTCCATGCGCGTCTCCTCCTCCGGCGGCCGGTCAGTCCTGGAACTCGGGGATGACCTTGGTGGCGAACATCTCCAGGTTGCGCTTGACGACGTCGAGCGGCAGGACGCCCTGCTGGCCCTGCATGAACAGGCCGAACCACTCCAGGTCGGGCATGCGGTCGAGCATGCGCTGGATGCCGCGCTTGACGTCGTCCGGGCCGCCGAGCAGGGCCAGCTCCACCTCGCTCATGCGGGCGAAGTCGCCCTTCTCCGGCGTGATGGGCTGGTGCCGGTCGTCCTCCTGCTTGCGCAGCACCTCCAGGTATCCGAAGGGGCCGAAGAACGCGGCGAAGTCCTTCTGCATCCCCTTGCCGTAGATCTCGAGGGCCTCCTCCCTGCTGCCGGCCATGCCGACGACCTTGAGGATGCCGGTGTGCTCGCCGAGCTTGTAGTTCCGCCCGGCCTTGGCGCACTCCTCCTGGTAGAGGCGGGCCTTCTTGGCGTGCTCGTCGGGGTTGGGGGTGAACATCCACGGCAGGATGTCCTCCTGCGCGCAGCGGATGATCGACCGGTCGGAGATGGTGAACGGCTGCCACAGCTCCGGGTGCGGGTTCTGGTAGGGGCGCGGGCACACCGACACCGCGCGGATCACGCCGTCCTCGTCGATCTCTCCGGGGGCGCCGAACGCGCGGGTCCACTCGGCGGCGGGCCAGCCCTCGATCCCGCTGTACGGCGACGGGACCTCGTAGTCGAGGACGTCGCTCTTGTAGCGCAGCGTGTCCTGCGTCCACGCCATCTTCATGATCTTCAGGATCTCGCCGAAGACGTCGAAGTTGCGGGTGTCGGACGCCGAGCCGTCCGAGCGGGCCGCGGCGGTGCGCCAGCGCTGGCCGAGCACGTTCATCCACCGGTTCTGGTAGCCGCGGGCCACGCCGAGGCGCAGCCGCCCCTTGGAGAAGTGGTCCAGCAGGGCGACGTCCTCTGCCGCTCGGATCGGGTCCCAGGCGGGCAGCACGAGCCCGAGCGGCGCCAGCAGGATGCGCTCGGTGCGCGCGGCCAGGTCGGTGAGGACCATCAGCGGGTTGACCGAGAACTCGAAGCCCTCGGAGTGGAAGTGGTGCTCGGTGATCATCAGCGCGTCGAACCCGATCTGGTCGGCGTGCACGGCGATCTCGCGCACCTCGTCCAGCAGCTTCTGGTACGACGCGACGTCGCGGCCGATCGGCCGCCGGGCCTTGGCGTTCTCCTCGGCGGCGTACCCGGATCCGGGGATCTGCGGGTTCATCATGATCGCAAACTTCACGCGGGCATCTCCTTGTCGAGCGGGTCGGGCCTTTCCAGGCCGGCGAGCCAGCCGGTGACGACGAGCAGGAACTCCTCCGGCCGCTCGGCGTGCAGCCGGTGCCCGCCGCCCGGCCAGACCAGGGCGCGGGAGGCGGGATGCTTGAACAGGCCGCGTTCCCATTCCGCCGACCCCGCCTGCGCGTGCGACCAGCACGACAGCACCGGGCAGGCGCGGCGGGCCAGGTAGGCGTCGGCGGCGGGCCGCGCGCCGAACTGGTCGTCGCCGGAGTACATCCCGGCGAACGCCTCGACCAGGGCGCGCGGCGACGTGGCGAGGATCTTGCGGCGGTGGTGCTCCCGCAGCCAGGGCGGGGAGGCGGCGGTGTAGCACCAGGCGTCGTTGGCCAGCGCGGTGCCGTAGGGGTCGGCGCGCAGCCTCTCGACGATCGCGGGGAAGCCGGCGGCGATCTCGGGCGGCTGCCCGTACCCGGGGTCCACGCACACCAGGGCGCGCACCCGGTCGGGCTGCTCCACGGCCAGCGCGCTGACCACCAGGGCGCCCATGGAGTGTCCGACCGCGGTGACGCGCGGCACGTCCAGGCGGTCCAGCAGCCGCACCAGGTCGGCGGCCATGTCGCGCGGCCGGTATCCGGATTCGGGGGCCGAGGAGTGGCCGTGGCCGCGCAGGTCGGGGGCGATGACGCGGTGCTCGGCGGTGAGGCGCGGCAGGTGCGGCACCCAGTCGTGGGAGTCGGCGCCGTAGCCGTGCACCAGCAGCAGGGGCGCGCGGTCGCCGCCGGACGGTCCGTCGTCGGTGTAGAACAGGCGGACCTCGCCGAGCTCCGCGAAAGGCATGGCCCCTCCGATCGATTCCGTCCGGAACGGCGGTGTCCGCCGGTGTTCCCCGAACAAGCGCACGCTACAACAATCCGCGAGTCCCGAGCAATCGCTTGGTCAGTGAGGTAGCGTGGTCGGGGAACGCGGGAGCGGGAGGGGATGCGGATGCGGCTCGGTGTCACCATGTTCGCGACCGACCGGACGATGGCGCCGCACGACCTGGCGCGGGCGGCCGAGGAGCGCGGCTTCGCCTCCCTCTACCTGCCCGAGCACACGCACATCCCGGTGTCGCGGCGCACGCCGCCGCCGACGGGCGAGGACAGGCTGCCCGACGAGTACGCCCGCACGCCCGACCCGTTCGTCGCGCTGGCCGCGGCCGCCGCCGTCACCGAGCGGATCGCCCTGGGCACCGGCGTGTGCCTGCCCGCCCAGCGCGACCCGATCGTCACCGCCAAGGCCGTCGCCACGCTCGACCGGATCTCCGGCGGACGCGCGGTGCTCGGCGTCGGCTACGGCTGGAACGTCGAGGAGGCCGAGGACCACGGCGTGCCCTGGCGCCGCCGCCGCGCCGTCGTGCGCGAGCACGTGCTGGCCATGCGGGAGCTGTGGACGCGGGACGAAGCGTCGTTCAAGGGCGAGTTCGTGGCGTTCGAGCCGTGCTGGTCATGGCCCAAACCGGTCGGGCGCGTGCCGGTGCTGCTGGGCGGGGCGCCCGGCCCCACGCTGTTCGCGCACGTCGCCGAGTACGGCGACGGCTGGATGCCGATCGGCGGCGCGGGCGTGCGCGAGGCGCTGCCCACCCTGCGCGCGGCGTGCGAGGCCGCCGGGCGCGCGATGGCGCGGGTCGTCCCGTTCGGCACGCTGCCGAACGCCCGCAAGCTCGACTACTACGCCTCGCTCGGGATCGACGAGGTGGTGCTGCGCGTCCCCGCCGGCGGCCGCGACGACGTCCTGCCCGTCCTCGACGAGTACACCGTGTACCTGGACCGCTGGAGCTAGCGGACGATCCGGAAGCACAGCCACGTCGGGAAGCGGTTGACCACTCCCTTGCTGGCCCGGACGGCGCCCAGGATCAGCAGCACCAACTGCGCGACCGCGTGGAACAGCAGCACCGGCACGAAGGCGATGACCAGCGGCGCCGGGTGCTGGAAAGCCAGCGCCAGCCCTCCGCCCACCGCCAACGCGATGAGGATGTGCAGCAGGTAGGTGATCTCGATGTTGAGCGCCTGCGCCGCGTGGTACCGGACGAACGGCGACTCCTTCTTCTTGACCAGGTACAGGATCAGCGGCCCGGGGAAGCCCACCAGGAGTGTGAGGACGTAGCTCATCATCGCCCACGTCGTGTCGTCCGGCCTGACCGGGCCCGACTGGCTCGGGTACTGGGGCACGCCGGGCGGCCCGTATCCGAACCGCGGGTCGTAGCCCGCGCCGTACGGGTCGCCGTACCCCGGGGCCGGACCGTACCCGGGAGGAGGCGTGTATCCGGGAGGCGGGGGTGCTCCGGGCGGCTGACCGTAGGGGACGGGGTGGGGCGGCGGCTGGTCGGTCACGTCGATCCTCTCGCTCCGATTCGGAGATTTGGGAGGAATGTATCCGAGCCCGCCCACGATTCGGCCTGATCGCGTGCCGTCTGTCCGCCACCGGACGGTCAGTCGAAGACGATGACGGAGCGGGCCACGGCGCCCGCGCGGACGTGCGCGACGGCCTCGTTCACCTTCTCCAGCGGGACGCGTTCGCTGACCAGGCCCGCCAGGTTGAGGCGGCCGCGCCGGTACAGGTCGACGAGCAGGGGCAGGTCGCGGGCGGGCACGGCGTCGCCGCCCTGCGTGCCCATCAGCCGCCGCGACGCGAACAGCTCCCCGGCGGGGACGCGCAGCTCGGCGCCGGCGGCGGGGCTGCCGACCATGACGGTGGTGCCGCCGCGCCGGGTCGCGGCGAAGGCCTCGGGCAGCACCTCGGGCGCGCCGGTGACGTCGAAGGCGTAGTCCACGCCGCCGCGGACGATCTCGCCGACCCGGCGCGGCAGGTCGCCGGCCGGCAGGGTGTGCGTGGCGCCGAACTCCTCGGCCAGCTTCAGCTTGGCGTCCACCGCGTCCGCCGCGATGATCGTGGTGGCGCCGGCCAGCGCCGCCCCCTGCACCACGTTCAGGCCGACGCCGCCGCAGCCCACCACCAGCACGCTCGCGCCGGGCTCGACGCGCGCGGTGTTGAGCACCGCGCCGACGCCGGTCACCACGGCGCAGGCGGTGAGCGCGAGCAGGTCGAGCGGCGCGTCCGCGGCGACCTTGACGCACATCGCCTCGTGCACCACGACCTGCTCGGCGAACGAGCCGATGCCGATGTAGGGCCGCACGACCCGGCCGCCCGTCGACAGCCGGGTGCCGCCGTCCGGCATCGTGCCCATGATCGCGGCGAGCCGGGCGGGGCCCGAGCACAGGTGCGCACGGCCGCGGGCGCAGTCGCGGCACCGCCCGCACGGCCCGTTCATCGCGATGACCACATGGTCGCCGGGCCGGACGGAGGCGACGCCGGGCCCGACCTCCGCCACCACGCCCGCGCTCTCGTGGCCGAGCACGCACGGCAGGTGGGACACGACGGGGCTCTTGCCGTCCAGGGCCTTCAGGTCCGAGCCGCAGACGCCGGACGCGGCCACCGCGACCCGCACCTCGCCGGCCTGCGGCGCCTGGAGCTCGACCTCCGCGACCTCCAGCGGGGCGCCGAACTCCCGCAGCAGCGCCGCGCGCATCACCGTGCTCGTCACGTCGCTCACCTCCGCGCGCCACGCTAACACCAAGCGATTGCTTGGTCGAGGTGTCCGACCTCGCGCGCGCCGCGGGGCGAGCGCGCGCGCTCCCCGTTGACACCTCCGACCGGCCAACTTACCCTCACGCCCAAGCGAGCGCTAGGTCGCTTCGCGGCGTCGGGGGCCGCGCCGGGGACGCCCGGGACGGCGGGGACGCGGCGGCCGCGGCTCGTCCACGCCGACCCGTGCCCGGAGGCGCGCGATGCAGACCAGCCCCACGCTCCGCTCCGCGACCGCGGCCGTCCCCGCCGCCGCGCTCACCGCCCTGACCTGCCTGACCGGCTGCGCGACGAGCAACGAGGCCAACGAGGCGTCCTCGGGCCCGAGCGGCGCCGCCGGCGTCACCGACGACGCCGTGAAGGTCGGCGGCGTGCTCACCGTCACCAGCGCCACCGGCTACTCCACCGGCGGCGCCGAGCTGGGCGCCAAGGCCCGGTTCGCCCGCGCCAACGCCGAGGGCGGCGTGCACGGACGCAGGATCGAGTTCATCGGGGTCGAGGACGACGGGATGACCCCCGACAAGGGCGCGGCCGCCGCCCGCAGGCTCGTGCAGAAGGAGAAGGTGTTCGCGCTGGTCCCGGTCAGCGCCCCCCAGTTCGGCGGCGCCGAGTTCCTGGAACGGCGGAACGTGCCCTGGATCGGCTGGGCGACCGGGCCGTTCTGGTGCGGCAAGCGCAGCGCGTTCGGCTTCAACGGGTGCCTGGCGCCCAGCCCCGGACACGGCACCCAGACCTGGTGGGGCCGCCAGGTCGCCGCGCAGCTCGGCGGCGCCGCGGGCAGGTCGGTCTGGGTCCAGGCCACCGACTCCACCGCCAGCAAGTACGGCGTGCAGACCATCGCCAAGTCGTTCACCGCGGCCGGGTTCACCCTGGCCGGGACGTCGGCGGCGCTGCCCGCCCAGTCCCCGCCGCAGGACTGGTCGCCGTACGTCAACAAGATCATGAAGAGCGACGGGGGGAAGGCGCCCGACGTCGTGGTGTCGGTGATGGCGGGCGGCAAGTTCAACTCCGGGCTGTACGCGGCGCTGAAGAAGGCCGGGTACACGGGCATGATCACCGACGCCACGTCCTACGACCCGCACGTGCTGCGCGACCAGCAGACCGCCCGCGCCCTCGACGGCGTGTACGCGGCGCCGCAGTTCGAACCGTACGAGTCGGACGCGCCCGAGGTCGCCCGGCTGAAGGCGGACGTGCGGAAGGTCGGCGGCCCGGACGCCGTGCTCGACCAGCACGTCGCCACCGGCTACTGGAGCGCCGACGTGTTCCTGAAGATGCTGGAGAAGGCGGGCAAGGACCTCACCCGAGAGTCGTTCTTCAAGGCCGCGGAGGACTTCTCCTACGAGAACAGGGGCTTCGGGCGCACGCGCTTTCCGGCGGGCAAGACCGAGCCCAGCGGCTGCGGCGCGCTCGTCCGACTGCGGGGCGGCGCGTTCACCGTCGCCCAGCACCTGCGGTGCTTCGACAACACCACGCTGTGACCCGTCCGCGCCGAGCGTCCGGAGGTGACGGGTGAGCGAACTCGCCGGCTACATCCTGAGCGGCCTGGTGACCGGCGCGGTGTTCGCGCTGATGGCGTCGGGGCTGACCCTGTCCTACGCGGCCACCGGAGTCTTCAACTTCGCGCACGGGGCCGTCGGCTTCCTGGCCGCGCTGCTGTTCTTCGAACTGACCGCCGGGCTCGGCTGGCCGGTGTGGGCGGCCGGGCCGGCGACGGTGCTGGTCGCGGCGCCGCTGCTGGGATACGCGCTGCACCGGCTGATGTTCCGCGGCCTGGCCGCGGCGGGGGAGACCGCGCAGATCGTCGCCACCATCGGCCTGGCCATCGCGCTGCCCGCCCTCGGCCTGTGGACGGTGGACGTGCTGGTCGGCACGTTCGGCGCCGACCTGCCGCGGGTCACCGAGGGCGCCTCGGCGCGCGGCCTCGGCCCGCGTCCGGTGCGCACCTGGCAGCCGTTCGACGGGCTGACCGTCGACTCCGACCAGCTCACCACGTTCGCGCTGGCGGTCCTGGCCGCGGCCGCGCTGTGGGCCGTCATGCGGCGTACGCCGCTCGGCCTGCGGATGCGCGCCACCGTCGACCGGCGGCGCCTGGCCGCGCTGCGCGGCGTGGACGTCGACGCCGCCTCCGCGCGGGCATGGATGCTCGCCTCGACGCTGGCCGCGCTCGCCGGGGTGCTGGCCGTGCCCGCGCTCGGCTTGGACGCGAACGCCTTCACGGTGCTGCTGTTCGCCTCGGCCACCGCCGCCGTGTTCGGACGGCTGCAGTCCATCCCCGTCACGTTCGCCGCGGGCCTGGGGCTGGGCGTGGTGCAGAACCTCGTCGCCGGATACGCCGACTTCGCCGAGGAGGTCACCGGCCTTCGCACGGCCGTCCCCGCGATCCTGCTGTTCGCCGGGCTGCTGGTGCTCGGCCGCTCCCGCGAACGTGTCGCCGGTTCCATCGCCGAGGACGCCCCGCCGCCCGACCACCTGGCCGACCTGCCCCGCCGGCGCCGCGTCCTGCCGTGGGGCGCGTCCGTCGCGGCGCTGCTGCTCTGGACGTTCACGATCGGCGACGACTACTGGGTGGGGCTCGTCGCGCAGGGGCTCGTCCTGGCGCTCATCTTCTGCTCGTTCGTCGTCGTCACCGGCATCGGCGGCATGGTCAACCTGGCCCAGGCGACCTTCGCGGCGCTGGCCGCCTTGGCGGCCGGGCTGGCGTTCGCCAAGGGCCTGCCCCTCCCGGCGGCGGTGCCGCTCGGCGTCCTGGCGTCCGTCGCCGGGGGCGTGCTCGTCGCCCTGCCCGCCCTGCGCCTGGGCGGCCGCGTCCTCGCCCTGGCCACCCTCGCCCTGGCGCTGCTGGCCGACCAGGTGCTCTTCCAGATCGACGCGTTCAGCAACGGCACCGTCGGCTGGAAGCTGCCCGCCGTCTCGTTCGGGATCGCCGACACCAACGACCCGCGCGTCCGCGTCGTCGTGCCGCTGCTGCTCATCGGCGCCGTCGCCGTGCTGATCCGCAATCTGGAGCGCTCGGCGTCCGGCCGCGCCATCCTCGCCGTGCGGTCCGCGCCGGCCGCCGCGCTGTCGGTCGGCGTCTCCGCCACCCGCGCCAAGATCACGCTGTTCGCGCTGGCGTCCGGGATCGCGGGCCTGGGCGGCGTCCTGTACGCGACGTTCAACGGGCAGATCACCGCCACCGACCTGCCCGCCCTGACCGGGTTCGTCTGGCTGGCCGTCGTGGTGCTGCAGGGCGTGCGGCGGGTCGCCGGCGCCGTGCTCGGCGGACTGGTCATGGCGCTGTTCCCCGAGGTCCTCGACCACGTCACCGACTCGCAGCACGTCGGGATGATCCTGTTCGGGCTCGGCGGCGTGATCCTGGCCAGGCACCCCGACGGCGTCCTGTCCCAGTTCGCCCTGTCCCAGTTCGCCCTGTCCCAGTTCGCCCTGTCCCGGTTCGCCGGGGTCCGCCGCCGCGGACGCAAGCCCGCTCCGGCCGCACCCCCGCCGCCGGCCCCCTCCGAGCCCGCCGCCTCCGCCGTCCTGCGGCTCGAAGGCGTCGTCGCCGGCTACGGCGACGCCGCCGTCCTGCGCGGCGTCGATCTCGCCGTCCCGGCCGGGCAGGTGGTGGCGCTGCTCGGCGCCAACGGCGCGGGCAAGTCGACCCTGTGCGCCGTCGCGGCCGGGATGGCCCCGACGTCGGGTCGCGTGCTGCTCGGCGACGAGGACGTCACGTCCTGGCCCGCCCACCGCCGCTCCCGCGCGGGCGTGTACCTCGCCCCGGAGGGCCGCGGCGTGTTCCCGTCTCTCACCGTCGACGAGAACCTCGCCCTCTGGCTGCCGGAGACGGCCGACCGCGCCGCGGTCTACGACCGCCTGCCGCAGCTCGCGGCGCGCCGGGACGTCTCCGCGGGCGCGCTGTCCGGCGGCGAACAGCAGATCCTCGCCCTGGCGCCGGCGCTCGTCCGGCCGCCCCGCGTGCTGATCGCCGACGAGCCGTCCCTGGGGCTGGCGCCGCTGGTGGTCGAGCAGGTCTTCCAGAAGTTCGGCGAACTGCGCGACCGCGGCACGGCGCTGCTGATCGTCGAGGAGAAGGCCGGGGAGGCGCTGGCGCTGGCCGACACCGTCGCGTTCATGCGCCTGGGGCGCGTCGTCTGGACGGGCCCGCGCGCCGAGGTCGACGACGACCGTCTCACCGCCGCCTACCTGGGCCTGGACGAGGGCCCGCTGCTGCCCGCCACGGAGGCCGACCAGTGATCGAGATCGAGGACGTGAGCGTGCGGTTCGGCGGGGTGCGGGCGCTGACCGGCGTGAGCCTGACCGTCGCCGAGGGCGCGGTGTGCGGCGTGATCGGCCCGAACGGCGCCGGCAAGACCACCCTGTTCGACGTGATCACCGGGCTGCGCCGTCCCACGTCCGGCCGCGTGCGGCTGCGCGGCGCCGACGTGACGTCCGCCGGCGCCGTCCGCCGCGCCCGCCTCGGGCTGCGCCGCACCTTCCAGCGCCCGCAGGTCTTCGGCCGCCTGACCGTCCTGGACAACGTCCTGGCCGCGCTCGAATGGCGCGGCGGCGGAGGCGGCCTGGCGGCCGACCTGGTCGGCGCGCGCTCCCGCCGCCGCCTGGAGGCGGCCCGCCGCGACCGCGCCCTGGCCGCCCTCGACCGCTGCGGCATCGCCGACCTGCGCGACGCCTACGCCGCCGACCTGCCCATCGGCCGCCGCCGCATGGTCGAACTGGCCCGCGCCATCGTGGACGACCCCGCCGTGCTGCTGCTGGACGAACCCACCTCCGGCCTGGACGCCGACCAGGCCGCCGTCTTCGCCGACGTGGTGAGGTCCCTGGACGCCACCGTCCTGCTCGTGGAGCACGACGTCGGCTTCGTCATGACCACCTGCGACCGCGTCGTCGTCCTCGACCTCGGCGAAGTGATCGCCGACGGCCCGCCCGAGCGGATCCGCACGGACCCCCGAGTCCGCACCGCCTACCTCGGCTGACCCCGCCCGACGAGGCGGCGCGGGGTGGAGGCGCGGGGCGGGGCGTGGGGCTCAGCCGAGGGCGCGGTCCAGGTTGAAGGCGGCGCTGATCAGGGCCAGGTGGGTGAAGGCCTGGGGGAAGTTGCCCTGCTGCTCGCCGGTGCGGCTGATCTGCTCGGCGTACAGGCCGAGGTGGTTGGCGTAGGTGAGCATCTTCTCGAAGGCGAGGCGGGCCTCGTCCACGCGTCCGGCGCGGACCAGGGCCTCGACATACCAGAACGAGCAGATGGAGAAGGTGCCCTCCTCGCCGCGCAGGCCGTCCGGGCTGGCCTGCGGGTCGTAGCGGTAGACCAGCGAGTCCGACACCAGGTCGGCGGTGAGGGCGTCCAGGGTGGACAGCCACTTGGGGTCGGTGGGCGACACGAACTTGCCCAGCGGCATCATCAGCAGCGCGGCGTCCAGGACGTCGCCGCCCTCGTACTGGACGAATGCGCGCCGCGAGGGGGACCAGCCGCGGCTCATGATGCGGCGGTAGACGGTGTCGCGGGCCTGACGCCAGCGCCGCAGGTCGGCGGGCAGGCCCCGGTGGTTGGCCAGGCGGATGGCGCGTTCGATCGCCACCCAGCACATCAGCCGCGAGTAGAGAAAGTTCCGGCGCCCGCCGCGGGTCTCCCAGATGCCCTCGTCCGGCTGGTCCCAGTGGTCGCACACCCAGTCGACCAGCACGCACACCTGGTCCCAGTGGTCGCTGGAGATCGGCTGGCCCCACTTGTCGTACAGGTAGACCGAGTCCAGCAGGGCCCCGTAGATGTCGAGCTGGAGCTGTCCGACGGCGGCGTTGCCGATCCGGACCGGCGCCGAGCCCCGGTGGCCCTCGAGGCCGGGGAGCTCGCGTTCGGGCAGGTCCGTGCGCCCGTCGATGCCGTACATGATCTGCAGCGGGCCGTCGGGGCCGTCGCCGCGCAGGTCGACGTTCCGGATGAGGAAGTCCATGAACGCCGCGGCCTCCTCGGTGAAGCCCAGGCGCAGCAGCGCGTAGACGCAGAACGCGGCGTCGCGCACCCACACGTACCGGTAGTCCCAGTTGCGCTCGCCGCCGATCCGCTCCGGCAGGCTGGTGGTCGGCGCGGCCACGATCGCCCCGGTCGGCTCGTAGGTCAGCAGCTTGAGCGTCAGGGCGGAGCGGTGCACCATCTCCCGCCACCGCCCCCGGTAGCGGGACGCCGACAGCCAGGAGCGCCAGTACGCGACCGTGGCGTCGAACTGCCGTTCGGCCTCGGTGTGCGGGCAGCCGCGCGGCAGGATGCAGTCGGTGATCCGGTCGAGGGCGAACACCTCGGCCTCGCCCTCGGCGAGCTTGAACTCCGCCCAGGCGTCGCGGTCGTCGTGCTCGAACGGGACCGTGCTGGTCAGCGCGAGCGTCATCGACGGCGCCTCGAACAGCGCCAGGTCGCCGTGCGGCCGCAGGACGTGCGGCTCGGCCCCGTACCCGAAGCGGGGGGCCACCCGCATCCGGAACGGCACCGTCCCGCGCACGCACACCACGCGCCTGATCAGCCGGTGCCGGTCGCACTCGCCGCCGTCCTGCTCGCGGCGCACGACGGGCATGAAGTCCTGCACCTCGCCCACCCCGTCGTCGCTGAAGAACCGGGTGATCAGCACGTTGGTGTCGGGGAAGTAGAACTGCTTGGTCGTGGCCCGGTTCGCGCTGGCGAGCTGGAAGGAGCCGCCGCGGTCGGCGTCCAGGACGGCGGCGAACACGCTGGGGGAGTCGAACGAGGGGCAGCAGTACCAGTCGACCGTACCGTCCGTCCCGACGAGCGCCACGCTGTGCATGTCGCCGATCAGCCCGTGCTCGGCGACCGGCAGATAGCGGGACGGGCCCGCGCCGCCCCCCAAGCCTTCCGTCATGGCGAACCCCCGCATTTCCCCAGCGTATGCCCGGAATGCGGTCGCGGCCATGTCCGGGGGCGCCGCCTTTCTCCCCGAGCCGTCGGCGCGCGGGCGTGATCGCTACGGGGCCCCTGTCCGGAGGGCGGGCATGCGCGGTTGTCAACTCCCGTATACCCCTGTACCGTATCGCTCATACCCCGCCCTGGTATGAGAGGAGTGGTGGGGATGCGAGCGCACGACGGCGGTTCGGCGAGGTCGGGGCACGGCATGCGGCACTTCGTCCGCCATTACCTGGAGATGGCGGCGGCGATGCTGGCGGGGATGGTCGTCCTCGGCGCGGCGGTGCGGGGCGCGGTGGCGCTCGCGGGGGGCGCGTACTCCATGACGACCCATCCCGAGCTGGTGACCCTGGAGATGGCGATCGACATGTCGGCGGGGATGGCGCTGTGGATGCGCCTCCGCGGCCACGGCTGGGCGAGCACCCTGGAGATGTGCGGCGCGATGTTCGCTCCGGCTGTGGCGCTGATCCCGCTGCTGTGGCTGGACGCCGTCGGCGCGGGGGCGCTGATGACGCTGGAGCACGTCGCGATGTTCGTGCTCATGCTTGTGGTCATGCTGCGCCGCCGCGGCGAGTACGGCCTGGGCGTCCAGGAGGCGCGGCCGTGACCGGCGCGGCGGCCGAACGCGGGCGTCCGGTCCGGAGGCTGGCGCGGCGCTGGCCCGCCGCCCTCGGCCTGGCGCTGCCCGCGCTGACCCTGCCCGGCGGGGACGGCGGCGAGACGGTGGCCGCGCTCGCCGAGGTGCTGCCGCTCCTCGCCCTCGTCTACGTGGCGGTCTGCGTGATCGGGCAGCGCCGGGTGTCCTGGCCCGCCCTCGGCGTCGGGTCGGTGCTCCTGGTCGGGGCGCGGGCCGCGGACGTGGCGCCGTCCACCGTCTTCATCGGCATCGCGCTGCTCCTGCTGGTGTGGGGCGCCGTCAGCGGGACGCCGCTCGGACGGACCGTGTTCGGGGCGCAGGCGGCCGGAATGATCGCCTTCGGCGCGGTCGCGCTGGCGGCGCTGGCGGCGGACCCGGAGATCGCCCGGTATCTGGTGGGGGCCGGGTGGCTGCTGCACGGCGTCTGGGACTTCGTCCACCTGCGGCTCAACCGGGTGGTGTCCCGCTCCTACGCGGAGTGGTGCGGCGTCACCGACGTGCTGATGGGCCTCGGCCTGATCCTCCTCCTCTAGCCGCCGGCGGCCGGGTGCATGATGGGAACGCCCGGTGGGATTTCGTCGGTGAGGGGGCTGGCATGGGGGCGGAGCTGGCGCGGCGGCTGCCCGGCGTGTTCCGCACGGACCCGGCCGCGCGGGCCGCCTACTCCTCCGACGCCTCGCTCTACCGGCAGGTCCCGGTCGCGGTGGCCGAGCCGCGGTCGGTCGAGGAGCTGGCGCGGGTCCTGGAGATCGCGGCGGACGCGGGCCTGCCGGTGACCATGCGCGGCGGCGGGACGTCCATCGCGGGCAACTCCATCGGCCCGGGCGTGGTCGTCGACACCTCGCGCCATCTCGACCGGATCCTGGAGATCGACCCGGACGCGCGGACGGCCGTCGTGCAGCCCGGGGTGGTGCTGGACGACCTGCGGGCGGCGGCGGGCGAGCACGGCCTGACGTTCGGGCCGGACCCGTCCACGCATTCGCGGTGCACGCTCGGCGGGATGATCGGCAACAACGCGTGCGGGTCGCACTCGGTCGCCTGGGGGACGACGGCCGACAACGTCCTCGCCCTGAAGGTGCTCACGGCCGACGGCAAAGAGCTGCATGCGCGGCGGGGCACCAGCGGCGACGGCGAGCTCGACGCCGGCCTGATCCGGCTGCGCGACGCCTGTCTGGCGCCGCTGCGCACGGAGCTGGGAAGGTTCAGCCGCCAGGTCTCGGGCTACGGGCTGCACCACCTGCTGCCCGAGCGCGGCTTCGACGTGGCCAAGGCGCTCGTCGGCAGCGAGGGGACGTGCGGGGTCGTCACGGAGGCCACTGTGCGGCTGGTGCCGGTCCCGGCGGCGAGGGCGCTGGTCGTGCTGGGGTTCCCGGACGTCTTCGCGGCCGCGGAGATGGCCCCCGCCGTGGCGGGCATGGGCGCGCTGACCGTGGAGGGCATGGCGTCCGACCTGCTGGCGGCGCTGCGCTCCCAGCCGGGACGGGCCGGGGCCGGGGCCGAGCTGCCCGCGGGCGGAGGATGGCTGTACTGCGAGGTCGGCGGCGATTCCGTGGAGCACGCGCGCGAGGCGGCGCGGGCGCTCGTGCGGAGTGTGCGCGAGCGTCTCCCCGAGGTCACGTCGGTCGTCGTGGACGAGCCGCGCCGGATGCGGGCGCTGTGGTGGATCCGGGAGGCCGGAGCGGGGATCGTCACGCGGCTCCCCGAAGGCGGCGAGGCGTGGCCGGGGTGGGAGGACTCGGCCGTCCCACCCGCCGCCCTGGCCGGCTACCTGCGCGACCTGTACGCGCTGATGCGCGAGCACGGGTTCCGGGGCGTGCCGTACGGGCACTTCGGCGAGGGATGCGTGCATCTGCGCGTCGACTTCGACCTTCCCGACAAGCGCGGTGTGGCGGCCTACAGGGCGTTCGTGGAAGAAGCCGCCGACCTGGTGGTGTCCTACGGCGGGTCGGTCTCGGGCGAACATGGCGACGGACGGGCGCGCTCCGAACTGCTGACGAAGATGTACTCCCGCGAACTGCTGGACGCCTTCGCGGCGTTCAAGGGCGTCTTCGACCCCGGCCGCCGGCTCAACCCGGGCGTGCTCGTCGACCCGGCGCCGCTCGACGCCGACCTGCGGCCGGGGCCGGGGCGGGACGCGCTCCCCGTCACTCCCGTGCACGCGCTCACCCGGGACGCAGGCTCCTTCGCCGCGGCGGTGCACCGGTGTGTGGGCGTGGGCGCGTGCCGCAACCTGCACGTGGGGTCGATGTGCCCGTCCTTCAAGGTGACCCGTGACGAGGTGCATTCGACGCGGGGACGCGCGCGTGTGCTCGCCGAAATGCTGCGCGGCAGCACCGTCACGGACGGGTGGCGGTCGGACGAGGTGATGGCCGCACTCGACCTGTGCCTGTCGTGCAAGGCGTGCGCACGCGAATGCCCGGTGAACGTCGACATGGCCACGTACAAGGCCGAGTTCCTGCACCGGCACTACGCCGGACGGGTACGACCCATGGCGCACTACTCGATGGGGTGGCTGCCTCTGTGGTCCCGCATGGTGTCCGGCGCCCCCGCGCGGTTCGTGAACGCGGCTCTGGCCCGTGAGCGCGTCGCCGGGGTCGTCAAGCGGGTCGCCGGGATCGAGCCCCGCAGGCGGATGGTGCGGTTCGCCGAGGAGAGCCTGCAGCGGTGGTACCGGCGTCGCGGCCCCCGGCCGGGCGGCGGCACGCCGGTCGTGCTGTGGCCCGACACGTTCACCAACTTCCACGCGCCGCAGGTCGGGCGCGACGCGGTCGAGGTGCTGGAGGCCCTCGGATACCGCGTCCTGATCCCGCCGGGGCGGGTGTGCTGCGGGCTCACCTGGCATTCGACGGGGCAGCTCGACGTGGCGCGGCGCGTGCTGCGGCACACCCTGGACGTCCTGCGTCCCGCCCTGGACAACGGCCTGCCGATCGTGGGTCTCGAGCCGTCCTGCACCGTCATGCTGCGCGAGGAGGCGCGCGAACTGCTGCCGGACGACGAGCGCGCGGGCAGGCTCGCGGACGGCGTGAGAACGCTGGCCGAGGTCGTGGCCGCGCACGACGGGGAGTGGCCGTTCGCGCCGCTCGGCGTGCGCGCGGTGACCCAGGTGCACTGCCATCAGGAGGCCAAAGGCTCCTACGACGCCGACCTCGCCGTCCTCGAACGCCTCGGGGTCGACGCCGACGTGGTGGGGGCGGGCTGCTGCGGGCTGGCCGGCAACTTCGGGTTCGAGCCCGGCCACTGGGAGGTCTCCCAGGGCTGCGCCGAGCGCGAGCTGTATCCCAAGGTGCGGGCGGCGTCGGACGACGACCTCGTCCTCGCCGACGGCTTCTCCTGCCGCACCCAGATCGCCCAGGGGACGGGCCGGGACGGGGTCCATTTGGCGGAGGTCCTGGCACGGGCTTTGCGCTACGGTCGAAGGCCATGACGGACGGCCCTCGCCCCCAGCGGCGTCCAGCAACCCGTATCAGCTGCCCGGTCAGAACTGGAACGCGCCGTCGTCCCCGCACGGCCCGCGCAACGGGCGGCGTCCGCCCATGTCCCCGATCGTGGCGCTGAGCCTGCTGTTGGGCTGCGGGATCGTGGGCTTCGCGGGCTGGCAGTCCTTCTGGGCCGAAGGCGGAGACGACTACCACGTGGCGGCGCCCCCTCCGGGGCCCGTGCCGCCGAAGCCCGAACCGGTCAGCACCGTCCCTCCGCGGGTGAAAGGCTGGAAGGCGGTGAGCAGCGACAAGTACCGGCTCACCTATGACGTCCCGAAGCCCTGGAAGGTCAACTCGACGGGCCTGCTCATCGGGTTCGAGGACGCCGACGGCAAGCCGCTCGCCGCGATGAGCGCGACGGCCGAGTACCGCGCCGGGCGCTGCGGGGACGAGCCGGTCGCCAAACGGGCCGCCGCGGGTTTCAACCAGTACGTGGACGGCACCGTCGCGCAGGTCGCCGAGCACGCCGCGTACAAGTGGGCGAAGGCCGCCTACACGCCCGAGGAGGGAACCCTCCCCAAGGTCACCGTGAGCCGGCCGCGGCCGGTGAGAGCGGGGCGGCTGACAGGCCAGTACGTCGAAGCCGACGTCGCCGGCATCAGCCGGACGGAGCCCTGCCTGCCGCCGCGCGCGGTCGTCTACATCGTGGCCGTGCCGGGGCTGGAGAAGGGCACGACGGTCGCCTTCGTCATCTACGCGGACCAGGGCGTCGCCGAGGCCGCGCCGAAGGAGACCCTGGAGAAGATCGCGCGCAGTCTCCGCCGGCACTGACCCGGCGCCCGTTCGGCGGTGTCGCGGCCGGGGCGCCCCGCCGCGCCTGAGGAGCGCCCCGGCGCGCCGGGTCATGCGGGGGAGTAGGCGTCGTCGGCCGTGATGTCGGCGCGGGAGCGGTCGGGCAGCAGCGCCATCGCGGACAGCGTCAGCGCCGACGACACGACCATGGCGATGGAGATGGCCCACCAGCCGTAGTCGTGCAGCAGCCAGGTCGCCAGCAGCGGCGCCGGGCCGCCCGCGACGACCGAGGCGAGCTGGTAGCCCAGCCCCGCCCCGCCGTAGCGCAGCCGCGTCGGGAAGCTCTCGGCGATCATCGACGCCTGCGGCCCGTACTGCAGGGAGTGCGGGATCTGCGCCAGCATCACCGCGATCACCACCACCACGGCGACGCCGGTGTTGAGCAGCGCGAAGTACGGGAAGGCCACCACCGCGACCAGCAGCGCGCCCGCCGCGTACACGCGGCGGCTGCCGATCCGGTCGCCCAGGTGCCCGGCCGCCGGGATCGCGGCCAGCTCCAGCGTGGCCGCCAGCGTCACGGCGCCCAGGGCCAGCCCGTGCGCCATGCCGAGCTCCTTGTGGATGTAGGTGAGCGCGAACGAGGTGAAGATGTAGAACGGCATCTGCTCCGAGCAGCGCAGCAGCGCGCTCAGCACGATCTCCCGGGGGTGCCGCCGCACCACCTCGGCCACCGGCACCCGCGCCACCTCGCGCCGCTCCAGGACCTCGGCGAACAGCGGGGTCTCCATGACCTGCAGCCGCACCCACATGCCGACCGCCACCAGCACGAGGCTCAGCAGGAACGGGATGCGCCAGGCCCAGGAGGTGAACGCGTCCTCGGCGGACAGCGCGATCGCGGTCATCGCGCCGGTCCCCAGGATCAGACCGATCGGCACGCCGATCTGCGGGAGGCTGGCCATCAGCCCGCGCCGCCGCTGGTCGCCCCATTCCATGGCCAGCAGCACCGAGCCGCTCCACTCGCCGCCGACCGCGATGCCCTGCAGGATGCGCAGCACGACCAGCAGCACGGGCGCGGCCACGCCGATCGTCCCGGCGCCGGGCAGCACGCCGATCAGCGCGCTGGATATGCCCATGAGCAGCAGCGTGACGATGAGGGTGGCCTTGCGGCCGAGCCGGTCGCCCCAGTGGCCGAACAGCGCCGCGCCGACCGGGCGGGCGGCGAACCCGACCGCGTACGTGGCGAACGCCGACAGCGTGCCCGCGTAGTCGGTCGAGCTGGGGAAGAAGACGTCCTTGAAGACGACCGCCGCGGCCGTGTTGTAGAGGAAGAAGTCGTACCACTCGATCGATGTGCCCACGACGCTGGCGACGGCGGCCTTGCGCACCTGGCTGCGCCGTGCCGCGGCGTCCGCGCCGGTGTCCGCGCCGGTGTCCGGGGCACCGCCGCGGCCCGCCTGGTCCGGGTCGAGCACCATCGGGGACACTCCCTTCCGCCCCCGAGTCTGATCATTTTTCGGGCAGGGTGATACCCCGCGACGATCAGGTCGCAAACCGACATTTGTGGCCCAATTCACGTCTGTGTGAGAGGGGCGCCCGGCCCTGTCGCCGGTCCTGCCGCCGACCCCGCGGCCGGGCGCGCCCTTGCCGTCCGGCGGCGGGGCGGCTACCGTACCAAGCGGTCGCTAGGTTGGTAGCGGCGGCCGCGGGGAGGGCGCTCCATGGGCATCACCCTGGCCAGTGACGTCGGCGGCACGTTCACCGACGTGGTCCTCGCCGGGACGGACGGCGGGGTGCACGTCGCCAAGACCCTCACCACGCCCGCCGATCCCACCGACGGACTGCTGCGCGGCGTCGAGCAGGTGCTCGCCGCGTCGGGCACGCCGCCGCGGGCGGTCGACCGCGTCGTCCACGCGACCACGCTGGCCACCAACGTGATCCTCGAGCGCACCGGCGTGCCCGTCGCGTTCGTCACCACGCGGGGCTTCCGGTCGATGCTGGCGCTCGGGCGCCGCGCCCGTGTAGAGGAAGAGCGCTACGACCTGGCGTTCGAACCCCCCGAACCGCCCGTTCCCCTCACGCACGCGTTCGACGTGCCCGAACGGATTGCCGCCGACGGGACGGTGCTGCAGCCGCTGGACGAGGACGCCGCCTCCCGCGTCGCCGACGCCATCGCGGCGCTGGGCGTGTCGGCGGTGGCGATCTGCCTGCTGCACTCCTACCTCAACCCCGTCCACGAGAACCGCCTCGCCGAGATCATCAGCGCGCGGCTCCCCGCGGGGACCCCCGTGGTCGCCTCGTCGTCGGTGTGGCCGGAACTGGGGGAGCACGAACGGGCCACCACGACGCTGATGTCGGCCTACGTCGGGCCCGTCATGGCCGCCTACCTGCGACGCCTCGGCGGACGGCTGCGCGCGCTCGGCATCGCCGCGCCCGTGCACGTGATGGAGTCCGCCGGGGGCGTGCTGCCCGCCGCGCTGGCCGCCGCCCGCGCCGTCTCCACGATCGAGTCGGGCCCCGCCGCCGGGGTCATCGCCGCGGCCCGCCACGGCGCGCGGCGCGGCCTGGCCGACCTCATCTCCTTCGACATGGGCGGCACCACGGCCAAGGCCGGTCTGGTCCGCGGCGGACGGCCCGGCATCACGCACGAGTTCCAGGTCGGCGGCAAGGGCAGCTTCGGCGGCCGCCGCCCCGGCACCGGCGTGCCCATCAAGGTCCCCGCGATCGACCTCGCCGAGGTCGGCTCCGGCGGCGGCAGCATCGCCTGGGTGGACGCGGGCACCCTGCGCGTCGGCCCGCGCAGCGCGGGCGCCGACCCGGGACCCGCCTGCTACGGGCGCGGCGGAACGCTGCCCACGGTCACCGACGCCGACCTCGTCCTCGGCTACCTCGACCCCGAAGGCTTCGGCGAGCTGCGCCTGTCGCCCGCACGGGCGCGCGCCGCGATCGCCGAGCACGTCGCCCGCCCTCTCGGCGTAGATGTGGTGGAGGCGGCGGCCGCCGTCCACGACATCGCCAACGCGCAGATGGGCGCGGCCGTCCACGTCGTCACCGTCCGGCGCGGCATCGACCCCCGCGGCTTCACCTTGGTCGCACTGGGCGGCGCCGCCCCTACGCACGCGGTGCGGCTGGCCGAGCGGTTCGGCATCGGCCGCGTCCTGGTGCCGCCGCAGGCCGGCGTCGGCTCCGCCGCCGGTCTGCTGGAGGCGGACCTGGCCGTCGAACGGGCCCGCACGTTCCTCGCGCCCGTCGCCGCGCTCACCTCTCCCTCGGGAGGGGACGCGCTCGGCGGGCTGGCGGCCGTCCTGGCCGACCTGGAACGCGCCGCACGCGCCGACCTGCAGGCGGACGGTCCGGGCACGGTCGCGCGATCGGTGGGCATGCGGTTCGTCGGGCAGGCCCACGCGTTCACCGTGGACCTGCCGCCCGGCCCCGTCACCCCCGAGGTGGTGCACCACGCCGCCGAGGAGTTCTACAAGCGCTACCGCGAGTCGTACGGCATCGAGCTTCGCGACCCGGTCGAGGTGACCACGGCGCGTGTGCGCGTCGTCCTTCCGGCCGGGTCGGCGGCGGCCGTCGGCGCGGCCCGGACGGGGCCGCCGACGCCGACCGGGACCCGTTCGGTATGGCTCGACGGCGCCTTCCGCGACGTCCCCGTCCACGCGCGCGCCGGATGCGCGCCGGGCGCGGAGCTCCCCGGGCCGTGCCTCGTCACCGAGCCCCAGTGCTCGCTGCTCATCCCGCCCGGCTGGCACGGCGCCGTCGCCGCCGACGGCGCCCTCGTCGTCGAAGGAGGCCCGCGATGAGCGAGCCGGAGGGGCGCGGCGACCTCACCGCCGAGATCCTGCGCAACGCGCTGTGCGTCGCCGCCGAGGAGGCGGGCATCGTCGTGGTGCGGTCGGCCTACTCCACGTTCATCGTCGAGGGCGCGGACGCGGCCGCCGCCATCCTGGACGCGCGCGGACGCCTCGTCGCGCACTCCCTCTCGACCGCCCTCATCCAATGCGCCAGCCTGCGCAGCGCCCTGCCGTACGTCCTGCGCGCCTACCCGCCCGCCGCGATGCGGCCCGGCGACGTGTTCCTGCTCAACGACGTCTACCAGGGCGGCATCCACGCCAACGACCTGCTGGTGTTCCGGCCGGTGTTCGTCGACGGCGCGCCCGCCTACTTCACCGGAACCCTCATCCACGTCGCCGACCTGTCCGGACTGTCGGCGGGCGGCATGGCCTCCGACGCCGCCGACGTCTACCTGGAGGGCCTGCAACTGCCGCCCGTCCGCATCGCCACCGCCGACGGCCTGGTCGACGAGCTGGTGCGCGTGCTGGCCGCCAACAGCCGCACCCCGGACCGGCTCGTCGGCGACCTGCGCGCGCTCATCGCCGGCGTGAACGTCGCCGCCCGCCGCCTCGAAGAGATCATCGAGGCGCACACCCCCGACGGGCTGGCGCGCGGCGTCGAGGACTACCTCGCCCACACCGAACGCCGCATGCGCGAGGGTCTGGCCGCCCTGCCCGCCGGAACGCACCGCGGCGAATACCGGCTCGACGACGGCCACCTCGTCCGCGTCGCCGTCACCGTGGACGGCGCCGGCGGCGCCGTCGTCGACTTCGCCGGCACCGACGAGCAGGTCCCGCTGCCCGTCAACTCCGGCTTCTCCCAGACCCACGGCGGCGTCATGTACGCGCTGCGCTGCTTCGTCGACCCGACCCTGCCCATGAACGAGGGATGCTTCGCCCCGGTCGAGGTGCGCATGCCCCGCGGCAGCCTGGTGAACTGCACCCGCCCGTATCCCGGCGGGGGCCGCTTCGGCACCGTGGCCGCCGCCGAGGAGGCCATCTTCGCCGCCCTCACCGACGCGCTCCCGTCCGGCGGCGTCGCCGCGTCCGGCATCCTGCAGGCGTTCAGCATCAGCGGCGTGCGGCGCCCCTGGCTGCACATGTCGTTCGACCTCGGCGGCATGGGCGCCCGCGACGGCTGCGACGGGCCGGACGCCACCGGCGCGCTGTTCGGCGGCGGACGCAACATCATCCCGCAGGTCGAGCCGATCGAGGCGCGGCTGCCCGTCCGGATCGAAGAGGTGTCGCTGATCCCGGACTCCGGCGGCCCGGGCCGCCACCGGGGCGGCCTCGGCACCCGCACCGTCATCCGGATGCTGGAGGACGCCGTCGTCGACACCCGCGGCGACCGGCTGCTGCGCCCCCCGCCCGGCGCGTCCGGCGGACTGCCCGGCCGCGCGGGCGGCTACTACCGCGAACGCGCCGACGGCGTCCGCGAACCGCTCGGCGCCAAGGCCACCCGCCAGCCCCTGGCCGCCGGGGAGGCCCTCGTCGTCGAGACGTCGGGCGGCGGCGGCTTCGGCGACCCCGCGACCCGCGCGCCGCGGGCCGTCGAACGCGACCTCGCCGACGGACGCGTCACCCGCTGGGAGTGGACGTGAAGTTCGGCGTGCCGCTCGGGCTCGTCCACCCCGGCGCGTGGCGCGAGCTCGCCGTGACCGCCGACCGGCTCGGGTTCGAATCGGTGTGGCTGCCCGAACACCTCGTCTTCACCACCGACCTGTCCACCGCCGCCTACCCCGGCACGACGGAACCGGCCATCCGCCCGGAGACGCCGCTCTTCGACGCGCCCGCCTACCTGTGCGCGCTCGCGGCCGTCACCGAGCGCGTGCGGCTCGGGACCGCCGTCTACCTGTACGCCCTGCGCCACCCGTTCACGGCCGCGCGCGCGTTCGCCACCCTCGACCAGATCTCCGGCGGCCGCGCGATCGTCGGCGTCGGCGCGGGCTGGTACGAGGGCGAATGGCGCGCCGCCGGGATCGACTTCGCCACGCGCGGCCGCCGCCTGGACGAGGCCATCGCCGTCTCCCGCCGCCTGTGGACGGAGAAGACCGTCGAGCACCACGGCGAATTCTTCGACTTCCCCGAGGTCGCGTTCGAACCCAAACCCGTGCAACGCCCGCTGCCCGTGCACGCCGGCGGCGAGTCGCGCGCCGCCCTGCGCCGCGCCGCCGCCCTCTGCGACGGCTGGATCAGCATGCCGCAAACCCTCGACGGAATCCGTCCGAAACTGGCCGTCCTGCGAGAACTGCGCGCGGCCGCCGGGCGCGCCGACGATCCGTTCGAAATCACCGTCCACGCTTACGCGTTGTCCGGTCCCGAAGAAATACGGCGTTGGGAGCGGCTCGGTGTGGACCGTCTCATCGTCCGCCCCTGGACCCGCACCCGCGACGCCGTCTCCGCCCTCATCGAATTCGCCGCGCGCTACGACGTGCGACACGCGATCTGATCAACGGATGTTCGGTTCGCGATGACTTATCCGCCATACTCGTACACCCGCACGATCGGGGCGTGCTGGTACCAACTGGCGATCACCGAGGAGGTGTGGTCCTTGCCGAGGAAGTCGACGCGCAGCCAGCCCTGGGCCTCCGTGACGCGCGTCTCGAACCCCGGGTTGGGCGTGGCCGACACCAGCCGCACCAGAGTCGCGGAGATCGCCATGGCCGCCCGTCCCCCGCGCGCCGCGTAGCTGCGGATGTGCGCGTCGGCAGCCCCGTCGTCCTCGCTCCGCGGCGACGGCGCCGGACGGGCTGCGGCGCCGGGCTCCGGGCCCGGGGCGGCCGAGCGGTCCGGGGGACTGGCGTGAATCACCGGCCCCGCGATCGGCGGGGGAGTGGAACGATCGGACACCGCGCCGCGCACCACGTCGCGAACGCCCAGCCAGGCCAGCCCGACGGCCAATGCCGTCGCAGCAGCCCACGGGGCAACATACGACATCGCGCGACGCACTACGACATGGTGGCATACGGTTCGGGCATGGCGAGTGTGCTGGTGGTGGAGGACGACGCGAACGTCCGTACCGCCCTGATCAGGGAGTTGAGCGCGCGGTCGCACGTGGTGCGCAGCGCGGGGACCGCGATGGACGCGCTGCGCGAGGTCACCCAGGCGCCGCCGGACGTGGTGATCCTCGACCTCGGGCTGCCCGACCTGGACGGCGGCGAGGTGCTGAAGATGCTGCGCGGGGTGTCGGACGTGCCGGTCATCATCGCGACGGCCCGCGACGACGAGCCGGAGATCGTCCGGCTGCTCAACGCCGGCGCCGACGACTATCTGATCAAACCGTTCTCGGCCGAGCACCTGAGCGCCCGGCTCACCGCGGTGCTGCGCCGCGCGTCCCGCTCGGGGCCGACCGCCGAGCTGCGCGTGGGCGGCCTGCGCATCGACCTGGACCGCCGCGAGGTGACGCTGGACGGCTCGCCGGTGGAGCTGACCCGGCGCGAGTTCGACCTGCTGGCCTACCTGGCCGCCCGACCCGGCCGGGTGGTGGCCCGCCGCGAGCTGCTGGCCGAGGTGTGGCGCCAGGCCTACGGGGACGACCAGACCATCGACGTGCACCTGTCGTGGCTGCGCCGCAAGCTCGGCGAGACCGCCGCCAAGCCGCGCTACCTGCACACCGTGCGGGGCGTCGGCGTCCGCCTGGCCGCGCCCGAAGACCGGACATGACCGAACCGCGGCCGGGCGCGGAGCGTACGACCGGCGAGGACGGAGTCGAGGGGCGGAGGCGATCGTGAGGCGCACCCTGGTGCTGGTGTCGTTGGCGGTCACCTCCATGGTCGCCCTGGCGTTCCTCATCCCGCTGGCGCTGACCGTGCGCGAGATCGCCCGCGACAGGGCGCTCACGACCGCCGAGCGGCAGGCCAGCGCCCTCGGGCCCGTGCTCGTCGTCACCGAGGACCCGGCCGCCCTGGAGCGCGCCGTGGCCAGCACGCAGGCGGGCGCCGCGCGGCGGATGGCCGTGCACATGCCGGACGGCACCGTGGTGCCCAAGCAGCCGGGCGGCGAGGTCGTCCGGGTCCGCCCCGAGCAGCTCGCCGAGGCCGGGCGCCGCGGCCGCTGGCACACCGCCCGCGTCCCCGACGGGTGGGCGCTCCTGCAGCCCGTGGCGCTGGACGCGGGCCGCACCGCCGTCGTCGAGGTGTTCATCCCCGACGAGGAGCTGACGCGCGGCGTCTGGCAGGCCTGGGGCGTGATGACCGCCGTGGCCGCCGCGCTCGTCGCGGGCTCGGTGGCCGTGGCCGACCGCCTGGGCGCCCGCATGATCCGGTCCACCCGCCGCCTGGCCGAGGCGGCGAGCGCCTTCGGCGCCGGCGACCTGAGCGTGCGCATCGAACCGGACGGGCCGCCCGAGCTGGTCGAGGCGAGCATGGCCTTCAACGCCATGGCCGACCACGTGGTCCAGCTCCTGGCCGCCGAACGCGAGATGGCCGCCGACCTGTCCCACCGGCTGCGCACGCCGCTGGCGGCGCTGCGGCTCAACGCCGAGGCCCTCGGCGAGGGGCCGGTCGCCGACCAGACCCGCGAGGCCGTGGACCGCATCGAACGCGAGGTCGACCAAATCATCCGCACCGTGCGCCGCCCCAGCCGCCGCGGCAGCTGCGACGCCGCCAAGGTGCTGCGCGAACGCGTGGAGTTCTGGTCCGTGCTGGCCGAGGACGAGGGCCGCTCCTGCGAGCTGATCGGCGCCGACCGCCCGGCGCCGCTGCCCCTGCCCGCCGCCGAGCTGGCCGCCGCCGTCGACGCCCTGCTCGGCAACATCTTCCGCCACACCCCCGAAGGCACCGACTTCGCCGTCACCCTGCACGTGGGGGAGGGCATCACCGGCATCCTGGTCGCCGACGCGGGCCCGGGCATCGCCGACCCCGAGGCCGCCTTGAAGCGCGGCCAGAGCGGCGGCGGTTCCACCGGCCTCGGCCTGGACATCGCCCGCCGCGCCGCCGAGTCCACCGGCGGGTACCTGCGCATCCACCGCTCCGTCCTGGGCGGCGCGCAGATCCAGATGTGGTTCCGCACCAAGTGGCTGCCCCCGCCGCGCCGCTCCCGCCGCCTGGTCCGCCGCCGCCACTCCCGCACCTGACCGCGGCGCCGCCCGTTCCGTCCGCCGTGTCGCGCGCGGCCCGACGCTCCGCACCGAAACCGACGTCATCACCCGACGGGAGCCGCCGGGATAAGGAAGCGCGGCCGCGTGCCGTACGCAGAGTGATCGCTTATTTCGTTTTGTGTGACGGCGCGCTGGGCAAGTGACGCAACCGAATACAGACTTCGCGTCCAATAGCGGGCCGGGGAATGGTTCGGAATAAGCGTGGCTCAGGCGTTCCCTAAAGGAGCCTTAAGGGAGTTCGCCGGGGGCGGCGGGCGCCATAACGTTCTGGGTGTCACAGCAAGACTTATGGCGGAGGTGCAGAGGCTGGAGAGCAGAGCGAACGTCGGCTGAGGTTCCGACCCGAGGTTCCTGATTGAGACAGGCGGCCGGCCCGTACGACCCCGTATTCCGCTCTTGGGGCGTACGGGCCGAAGCCTTTTCAGGGGCAGTCGGTGACCGAGCGCTGTCGCGAGCGCGTTCAGGTGCGGGGGAGGGCGCCGTGCAGGAGGAGGCGGAAGGCGTCGGCCGTCCCCGAGGCCGTGGTGTCGCCGGTGGACAGGCGGCGGACGGCCAGTCCGTAGAGCATGGCGACGACGGCGGGGGCGTGGCGTTCGGCGTCGGGGATGCCGAGCGCGGTCAGCACGGCGGTGGCGAGGCGGTCGTAGGCCTCGACCGCGCGGACCGAGGTGGCGCGGACGGCGGGGTCGCGCGACGCGTGCAGGTGCAGTTCCAGGTTCGCCAGCTGCTCGGGTCCGTAGGAGAAGTCGATGATGGCCTTCTCCACCTCGTCGGCGGCCTCCTCGGCGCTGATGCCGGCGGCGCGCAGCCGTTCGACGCGGTCGGTGATGCGGGCGATCTCGGCCTCGACGAAGGTGTGCAGGGCCTCCCGGAGCAGGTCGGACTGGTTCGGGAAGTGGTAGGTCAGCGAGCCGAGGGAGACGCCGGCCGCGCGGGCGACGGCGCGGTTGGTCACGGCGCCGACGCCCTGCTCGGCGATGAGGCGCAGGGCGGCCTGGAGGATGCGGTCACGGGCGTTCATCGGCCCCAGTCTTCCCGATCGGGCGGCGTTCGCTTATCGTTCGTTCGAACGAACGATACCCCGGACGGGACCGGAGGTGCTGCGTGGAAGGGCTGGCCGAGCAGGCGCGGGCGCTGGCGGACGGCGCGGTGACGTCGAAGGAGCTGGTCGAACGGTCGCTGGAGCGCATCGCGGAGCTGGACGGGCTCGGCGCCTTCCGAGTGGTGTGCGCCGAGGCGGCGCGGAAGGCGGCGGCGGAGGCCGACCGGCGGCTGGCGGACGGGGAGCGGCTGCCGCTGCTCGGCGTCCCGGTGGCGATCAAGGACGACACGGACCTGGCGGGGGAGACCACGCCGTTCGGCGTCCCCGGCGACCACCTGCCGAAGGAGCACGACGCGGAGGTGGTGCGGCGGCTGAAGGCGGCCGGGGCGGTCATCGTGGGCAAGACGACGACGTGCGAGCTGGGGCTGTGGCCGTTCAGCGAGTCGCCGGGGTTCGGCCGCGCCCGGAACCCGTGGAACCCGCGGCACACGCCGGGAGGGTCGTCGGGCGGGTCGGCGGCGGCCGTCGCGGCCGGGATGGTCCCCGCGGCGGTCGGGTCGGACGGGGCGGGCTCGATCCGCATCCCGGCGGCGTGGACGAGCCTGGTGGGCATCAAGCCGCAGCGGGGGAGGGTGTCCGGGTTCCCGCATCGCGACCCCTTCTACGGGCTCACGGTATGGGGGCCGCTGGCCAGGAGCGTGGAGGACGCCGCGCTGCTCCTGGACGTGCTGACCGGAAGCCACCCGGAGGACCGGTACCGGCTCGACAGGCCCGTGTCGTCGTTCCGGGAGGCGGCCGAGACCGAGCCGCGGCGACTGAAGATCGCCGTGTCGTACACGACCGCGTTCGGGGTGAGCGGCCGGCTCGACCCGGAGATCCGGGCGGCGGTGGAACGCGTGGCCCGAAGGCTCACGGAGCTGGGGCACAAGGTGTTCCCCGCCGATCCCGACTACGGGCCGGTCGTGCTGGGACTGGTGCCGCGCGGCACGGCCGGCGTGGCGGACTGGCTGGACTCCCTTCCGGGGGCGCGGCCGGAGCCGCGGACGGCCATGGAGGCCAGGATCGGCAGGACGGTCGGCCGGAGGCTGCTGCCGCTGGCCCGGCGCATGGACCCCGGGCTGCGGAGGAGGATCGGCAGGATCTTCCAGTACGCGGACGTGGTGCTGACGCCGACCACCGCGCAGCTGCCGCTGAAGGTGGGGGCGTTCGACGGCGTTCCGTACCGGAAGACGCAGTCGGGGGTCGCCGCGGCGTGCCCGTACTGCTGGCCGTGGAACGTCCTGGGCTGGCCCGCGGTCAACGTCCCGGCGGGCATGAGCGAGTCGGGGCTGCCCATCGGGGCGCAGCTGCTCGGATACGACTCGGACGAGGCGACGCTCATCTCCCTGGCCGCCCAGCTCGAGGCCGTGGAGGGGTGGACGGCGCGCCGTCCGGACCTCAGTACCCTGCGCCGGTGAGCATTCCGCCGTCCACCACGAACTCGCCGCCGGTGCAGTAGCTGGACTCGTCCGAGGCCAGGTACACCACCAGCCCGGTGACCTCCTTCGTGCGGCCGAGGCGGCCGAGCGGCAGCGCCTTGAGGAAGGCGTCGGCGCTGTCGGCGGTGGCCTTGACGATGTCGTCCTGCATCGCCAGCGGCGTGACGATGCCGCCGGGGTGGATGGAGTTGACGCGGATCCCGTCCGGGCCGAGTTCGCGGGCGGCGGCCTTGGTGAGGCCGCGCACGCCGAACTTGCTGGCGGAGTAGGCGGCGAGCCCGGCGGCGCCGATGAACCCTTCGGTGGACGACACGTTGACGATGGAGCCGCCGCCCGCGGCCCGCATCGCCGGCGTGACGGACTTGACGCCGAGCCACTGCCCGACGAGGTTGACGTCGAGGATGCGGCGGAACTCCTCCAGCGGCATCTCCTCGATGGTCCGGTACCGGAGGATCCCGGCGTTGTTGACCAGCACGTCGAGGCGGCCGTAGACGTCGACGGCGGTGGCGACGGCGGTCTTCCAGTCGTCGGGCGAGCTGACGTCCATCCGCAGGAAGCGCGCGTCGTCACCGAGGCCGGCGGCGACCTCGGCGCCCTCGTCCTCCAGGACGTCCCCGAAGACCACCTTGGCGCCCTCGGCGACGAAGCGACGCACGTGCGCCTTTCCCATGCCGCGCGCGCCTCCGGTGATGAGCGCGACCTTGCCGTCAAGCCGTCCCATGCCTGCTCCTCGCGGCGTATGTCTTTCCTGCGGCCACTGCGGCAGCGGCGGCCTCCATGGTGCGGTACACCGGTATCCCGGCGGTCCGGGCGATGCGCCGGATGTCGTCCTCGACCCCGGGCGGCGCGCATTCGCTGTTGCGCAGCACCAAGGTGACGCGGGTGCGGGGCGCCTCCTCCTGGAGGACGCCCACTCTGCGGGCGAACGTCAGCAGCGGGGCGGGGTCGGTGCCGCCGAAAGTGAAGAAGCTCTGCACGTTGACGTGCGCGACGAGGTCCGTGAACGGGTTCTCGGTCAGGATCGCCTTCGCGGCGTTCCGCACCAGGTCGGGATCGGCCCGCGGGCCCACGGGGATCTCGAGGGGGTTGGCCAGGGAACTGCCCGCGCCGAGACCGAGGGAGCGCAGGGCGGCCTCCGTCTCACGGGACAGCGGGGCGAGGTCGAGGCCCGCACCGTCGAACACGTCGGCGGCGAGGACGCTCGCGCCGCCGCTCGGCCCGATCACCAGCACGTCGCCGCCGGGGCCGACGTCGCGGGCGCCGTGCAGGTCGAGGAAGTCCAGGGCGCCGATGAGGTCGTCCTGGCCGGTGACGAGCGCGACGCCGGCCTGCGCCGCCAGCGCCGGCCAGACGCGGTCGTCGCGGACCATGCCGCCGGTGTGGGACGCGGCGGCCGCGCGGCCCTGGCGGCTGCGGCCCCCGACCAGCGCGACGACCGGCTTGCCGGTCTCCCGCATCGCCTCGAACAGGCCCCGGCCGTCGCGCGGGTCCTCCAGGTAGAGGCCGATGACGGCGGTGTCGTCGTCGGCCGCCAGGTAGCGCAGCAGCTCGGCGGGCGTCACGTCGGCGCTGTTGCCGACCGTGGCGACCTTGGAGAACGCCAGCCCGCGCCGCTCCCCGACCTTGACGACCTCGCCCGCGAGCCCGCCGCTCTGCGAGACCAGCGCGATGCGTCCGGGGCGTCCCGGCTCGCCGCCGAGGAACGTCTGGCCGCCGGCCGGCGCGTACACGCCCATGCAGTTGGGGCCGAGCAGCCGCACGCCCGCCTCGCGCGCCGCCGCCAGCAGGTCGTCCTCCAGCCCGGCGGCGCCCATCTCGCGGAACCCGCCGCTCATCACCTGCACGAACGGGATGCCGGCCGCCTGCCGCACCACGTCGGGGCACCGCCGCGCGGGCACGGCCACCAGCGCGTAGTCGACGTGGGGGGCGGCGTCCGCGAGGGACGGGACGCACGGCACGCCGTCGATCTCGCCGGCCTCGGGGTGCACGGCGAGCAGCGTCCCCTTGTACCCGGCCGCCTTGTAGAAGCCGAGGAACATGTTGCCGAACCCGGGCCTCTTGGTGGACGCGCCGACCACGGCGACGCCGCGCGGCGCGAACAGGCGGTCGAAGTCGGTCGCGCCGGGCCGCCGCCGGGGCCGGAGGGCGCGCGGCCCGGTGGGCAGCGCGTCGGCGCCGAGCAGGCGGGCGTCGACGGCGACGGCGCCGTCCGGACCGCAGATCACCGGGTTGAGCTCGAACTCGGTGAAGCCCTCGCCGAGCCGGTCGACGATCCCGTCGGGGCCGCCGACCGCCAGCATCACCTCGACCAGCGCGTCCCGGTCGACGCCCGGACGTCCGCGCGCGCCGTCCAGCAGGGCGCGGCCGCGCAGCTCGTCCAGCATGGCGCGCGCGTCGGCCTCGGCGATCGGGCACAGGCGCAGCGCCGTGTCGCGCAGCGCCTCCGTCCACACCCCGCCGAGTCCCACGAGCAGCACCGGCCCGAACACGGGATCGCGGACGGCGCCCACGATGACCTCCACGCCCGGCGCGGCCTGCTCCTCGACCAGGAAGCCGTCCGCCGCCGCGCCCCGCGCCGCCAGGGCGGCGCGCATCTCGGCGGCGGCCTCGGCCGCTGCGCGCGGCGACCCGACGTTCAGGCGGACGGCTCCGGCGTCGCTCTTGTGCACCAGGTCGGGCCCGTACGCCTTCACCACGAGGGGGTGCGCCAGGCCGCGGGCGGCCGCTTCCACGTCCTCGGGGGACGGAGCGGTCGCGCCGCGCGGCACGGTCACCCCGAACTCTCGGATCCACGCCTTGACGGCGGGCTCGGGAACCGGCGTCATCGGCCCGGTTCACCGGACGCGGTCGGCGTACAGGTCGCGGATGCCGCGCCGCAGCAGCTTGCCCGGCCCGCCCGACGCGTCCTGCGTGTGCGGCAGCTCGTCGGCGACGACGACGGCGTCGGGCGCCTGGTGGGCGGGCAGCCGTTCGGCGAGCGCGGCGCGCACCCGGTCGGCGTCCAGCGTCGCCCCGGACCGGGGGACGACCGCCAGCAGGATCTTCTGCTCGACCGCCTCGCCGCCCTCCGGGTGGGCGGGCACCCCGACGGCCCCGGCCTCGGCCACGCCCTCCACCTCGACGGCCGCCTCCTCGATCTGCGCGGGCTGCGTCCACTGCCCGCCCTTGAGGATGGAGTCCTCGCGGCGGCCCAGCACGTAGAGGAACCCGTCCTCGTCCATGCGGCCCAGGTCGCCGCCGACGTACCAGCCGTCGCGCAGCACCTCGGCGGTCTTGTCGGGCTGCCCGTCGTACCCGGCCATCAGGTTCGGGCCGGACAGGTTGATCTCGCCGACCTCGCCGACGACGCGGTTGCCCCGCGGATCGGTGATCCGCACCGCGCAGGACGTGCGCGCCCGGCCCACCGACGCGATGTCCTGGCTGCCGTCGTCCTGGCGGCCGACGCAGGTGTAGGGCGCCTCGGTCTGCCCGTAGTAGCTGTAGATCGCCGCGCCCGGCAGCCGCTTCATGATGCGTTCGCGCAGACTCGGCAGCAGCGGCTCGCCGCCCAGCACGATCGTCCGCAGCGACGACAGGTCGACGTCGCGGTGCTCGTCCGAGCCGAGCAGCGCGGAGAAGAAGCTGGGGATCAGGCTGACGTGGGTGACCTTCTCGCGCGGCACCACCTTCAGGAAGTTCGACGGCCCCCAGTCCTGCTCCAGGACCAGCTTCATGCCCGCGTAGAAGGCCGGGCCGACCAGCGCCGGGAAGCCGATGCCCCAGATGATCGCGCCCGTGCCCATGACGGCGTCCGGGCCTCCGCTGTCGATGTCCAGCCAGATCTGCGCGGACGCCAGCGAGCTGAAGTGGGTGTGCATGACCGCCTTGGGCAGTCCCGTCGTGCCGGAGGTGTAGAACAGCGCGAGCAGGTCGTCGCCGAACCCGCCCAGCGGCGGCTCGTCCTCGCTCGCCTCGGCGGCCAGCGCGTCCACGTCGGCGGCGTCGGCGCCCGGTCCGCCGACGCGCAGCCACAGCTTGACGTCCGGCAGGTCGGGGCGGATGGACGCGACCACGTCCTCCACCGTGGCGTCGTACACGAACGCGGTGCACGCGGAGCGCCGCACCACCTGCCGCAGCGTGTCGGCGGGCCAGTGCGGGTTGAGCGCGGCGACGATCGAGCCGATCTTCATCTGCGCCAGGTAGACCTCGGCGACGTGCAGCGTCTCGTTCAGCAGCGACGCCACCCGCGCGCCGGGCGTCACCCCGGCTGCCAGCAGCGCGTGCGCCACCCGGTTGACCCTGCGGTCGAGCTGGTCGTAGGTGAAGCTCTGCTTGCCGCAGTACGTGAGCGCCACCTTGTCGGGGGTGCGCCGGGCGTTCGCGGTGAGGATGGCGTAGGCGTAGTTGCTGTAGGGGGAGTTCTCTCGCGCCACGGCTCGTCTCCTTCGGCTCCGGCTCGGGGTGGGGTGGCGGTCGGTGGCGGGGGGACGGTCCCTGGTCAGGTGCGGGGCGAGTAGAGGACGAACGCGTTGCCGGCGGGGTCGCGCAGCACGGCGCGGGTCTCGTGCGGCCCGTCCTCGGGACCGCGCACGAGCCGCGCCCCGGCCGCGGTCACCCGTTCGACGGTCGCGGCCACGTCGGCGACCTTGAACGACACCGCGGGCACGCCGTCGGTGACGTCCTCGTCCGGGCCGGCCACCGCGAACGTGGCGCCGCCGCCGTCGAACGCGGCGAACCGGTCGCCGTCGGTGAACTTCACGGCCAGGCCGAGGGCGTCGCGGTAGAAGCGGACCGCCTCGTCCAGGTGCTCCGCGACGTACAGGACATTGCCGATGCGCGTCATGCCGCCGGCCTCCAGTGGGGGATCGGGCCGAAGCCGTCCAGCTCATCGAAGGCCACCCGGACCGGCATGCCGATCCGCACCTCCTCGGGCGGGCAGCCGACGACGTCCCCGAACACGCGGGCGCCCTCCGGCAGGTCGATCCAGGCCACGACGTACGGCGGCGCGAACCCGGGGAGGAAGGCGCGGTGCACGACGCTGAAGGTGTGTACGCGGCCGCGTCCGGACACCGGCTCGTACGTGAGTTCGGCGCCGCCGCAGAACGGGCAGGACGGTTCGGGGAAGTGCACGAACCGCGCGCATCCGGAGCAGCGCTGGAGCACCAGCTCGCCGCGCCGGCAGGCCGTCCAGTACGGCTCGGTCAGCGGCGTCGGCGCGGGGAAGGGGCGCGGGCGGTCCATCGCCAACCAACCTAGCGCACGCTTGGTATGCCGACAAGGTCGCCGGAGCGGGCGTGATCGGGGCGCGGGCGTGCGGCTCAGGCGGACGCTGTCAGAAGTTCAGGCGGACGACGTCACAGGTTCAGGCGGACGACACATATTCAGGCGGACGACACATATTCAGGCGGACGACGTCAGAGCGGCGAGCGCGTCGCGGGACAGGCGGTCCGCCCGGCGCGTGGTCTCCGGGAGGCGGTAGCGCGGGGCCAGCGCGAGGGCGTGGCGGCACGCGGTGTCGAGGCCGATGCGGTGCCCGACCGACACGAACACCGGCTTCACGCCGTCCTGGGTCCGCAGCACGCGGCCGACGACCTCGCCGTCGTGCCGCACCGGGGCGGCGTCGCCGCGCCGCTCGCCCGGCGGGTCGTAGGCGCCGACGAACGGGGTCTTGGCGACGCCCATCGACGGCAGCCCCGTGAGCACGCCCAGGTGGCAGGCCAGGCCGAAGCGGCGCGGGTGGGCCAGCCCGTAGCCGTCGCAGACCAGCAGGTCGGGCGTCGTCTCCAGCCGCCGCAGCGCCTCGACCAGCGCGGGCAGCTCGCGGAACGCCAGCAGCCCGGGCACGTACGGGAACGCGGCGGTGCCGGCGGCCGTCGCCTCCTCCACCACCTCCAGCGTCTCGGCGTCCAGGACCACCGCCGCGGCCGCGAGCCGTCCGCCGCGCCCGGACGGGCCGCGGGCGCCGTCGCGCTCGTACGCCACGTCCAGTCCGGCGATCGTGCGCGGCCGCAGCGGGCCGCGGTCCCGCAGGTCGAGCAGCGGGCGCAGCCGGTCCTGGATCTCCTCGGCCTCCCGGGCCGTGGCGGGCCAGTCGTGCAGGTCGCGGACCTCCATGGACGGGACCTTACCGGCCCCGTCTACCAAGCAAGTGCTAGATTGTTCACGTGCCGATCGACCTCGCCGCACTGGCCGCCCCCGCCCGCACCGCCCTGCTGGTCATGGAGATGCAGCGCGGCGTCGTCGGTGACCTGGCCCGCTTCCCCGACCTGGTCGAGGTGTGCGCGGAACGGGACGTCGTCGCCAACGCCGCCCGCGCCGTCACCGCCGCCCGGGACGCCGGGGTGCGCGTCGTGCACTGCACCGCCGCGTTCCGCGCCGACCGCGCCGGCAGCCACACCGACAACTGCCCGTTCATCAAGGGACTGCTGCGCGACCCCGCGCACATGCTGGAGGGCACGCCCGCCGTCGAGGTGCTGCCGGAGCTGCACGACCCGGTCGACCTGGAGGCGCGCCGCTACCACGGGTTCTCGCCGTTCACCGGCACGTCCCTGGACGTGACGCTGCGCTCGCTCGGCGTCCGCACCGTCGTCGCCCTCGGCGTGTCCCTCAACCTCGGCATCCCGGGACTGTGCCTGGAGGCGGTGAACCTCGGCTACTGGGTGGTCGTCGTCACCGACGCCGTCGCCGGCACGCCCGCCGACTACGGCGACGCCGTCATGGCCCACACCATCGCCCTGCTGGCGGCCCGCGCCACCAGCACCGACCTCGCCGCCGCCTGGAGGAGCGCGTGAACGGACTGAGCCTCGACGGACGCGTCGCGGTGGTCACCGGCGGCGCCGGGGGCATCGGCCGCGCCGTCTGCGCGGACCTGGCGTCCCTCGGCGCGCACGTCGTCGTCGCCGACATCGACGCCGCCGGCGCGAAGGAGGTCGCCGCCGCCCTCGGCGGCACCGCCCGCCGCGTCGACCTCGCCGACCCCGCCGACATCGACCGCTTCACCGCCGAAGTGGGACGGGTCGACGTGCTGGTGCACAACGCGGGCGTCAGCTTCGTCGAAAAGTTCACCGACAGCGACCCCGCGCACTGGGACCTGATGTGGAAGGTGAACCTGCGCGCGCCCATGCAGCTCACCAAGGCCCTGCTCCCCGGCATGACCGAGCGCGGGTGGGGGCGGCTGGTGTTCGTCTCGTCCGACGGCGCGCGCGCCGGATCGGGCGGCGAAGGCGCCTACGCGGCCACCAAGGCGGGCATGTTCGGCCTGGCCAAGACGCTCGCCCGGGAGGCCGCGCGCGACGGCGTCACCAGCAACGTGGTGTGCCCGGGCCCGACCGACACCCCGATGGGACGGGCGGTGGCCGAGCGGCATCCGGGGCTGCTCGACAAGCTCGCCCGGCAGATCCCGCTGCGCCGCATCGCCCGGCCCGATGACATCGCCGGGCTGGTGGCGTTCCTGTGCACCGACCGCGCCGGGTACATCACGGGCCAGACGATGTCGGTCAGCGGCGGCATCACGATGGCGTGATGGCCGCGGACGGCTCAGCCGAGGGACGCGTAGGCGGCCTCGAGCAGGCGGTAGGCGCGCAGGTCGCCGCCCGGGTCGTAGTTCAGCAGGTTGGGCACGTAGGCCAGCGCCAGCCCGGCCTCGGCGTCGCCCAGACCCATCGACCCGCCCGCGCCGCTGTGCCCGAACGCCGTGCCGCGCCCGGCCTCCGGGACGAGGAACGTCGTCGCCGGGCGCATGTACCCGAGCCCGAACGCGGAGTCCACGATGAGCGTGCGGTCGGGGCCGTGCACGCGCGGCCGGAGGGCCTCGGCCAGCGTGTCGGGCCGCAGGATGCGCCCGGCCACCAGGTCGCGGTAGAAGCCCGCCAGGCCCGCCGCCGTCGTCATCATCCCCGCGCCCGGCCAGCCCGCACGCAGCACCACCGGGTTGTTGAAACCGTTCGTGCCCGGATGCGGGTTGTTGAGCGCCCGGTTCATCAGGCTGCCGGGGTCGGCCTCCGCCTCCGCCCTCCGCTTCAGCAGCGAGGCGTCCGGCGTCGGGACGCCCTCGGCCGGGCGCTCGCCCTCCCGGGACGGCGCGGGCCGCTTGTTGGTGAGCTTGGCGCCGCGTTCGATGACGTCGTCGGGCGCGCCGATCCACAGGTCGAGCGCCCCGGCGAACTCCTCTTTCACGAACGCGCCGACCGTCCGCCCCGACCGGCGCCGGACGATCTCGCCGGCCAGCCAGCCGAAGGTCAGCGCGTGGTAGCCGTGCGCCTCGCCGGGCGTCCACTCGGGCTCCTGCTCCGCCAGCGCCGCCGCCGGCGCCGCCGGGTCCGCGGCCTGCTCGGCGGTGAACGGGCGGGCCAGCACCGGCAGCCCCGCCTGGTGCGACAGCAGGTGCGCCGCCGTCGCGCCCTCCTTGCCGTGCGCGCCGAACTCCGGCCACCACGCGGTCACCGGGCCGTCGACGTCGTAGGCGCCGCGTTCGGCCAGCAGCAGCGCGGCGGTCGCGGTGAGCGCCTTGGTGCAAGAGAAGGCGAAGCACGGCGTGTCGGCCCGCCACGGGCGTCCGGTGCGCCGGTCGGCGACGCCGCCCCACAGGTCCACCACCTTGCGGTCGCCCGCGTACACCGCGACGGCGGCGCCCAGTTCCAGGCCGTCGGCGAAGTGCTGCTCGAAGACGTCCCGCACCGCCGCGAAGGCCGGATCGCAATACCCCTGAGCCGTCTGCGTCATGTGCCCGCTCCGCTCGTCGAGGAAGGTCTGACCGAATGATGTTCGAAGAGTATGACAACTGGGGGCATGGCAACTGGGGGCGGTGGGGAGCCGACGACGAGCGCGGCACCCTCAACCTGCTGACCCCCGAGACGGTCGTCGCGGCGGCGCGGTGCGTGCGGGAGGGCCGCGTGGTGAGCCTGGCGATGCCGATCCGGGGCGCCACGTCGTCGGCCGCGCCCACCACCGTCCCGCACCTGCGGGGCAGGCCGCTGCCGCAGCACTTCATGTCCGTGGACGGCGGCGACTACGCGGCGGGCGCGCGGGCGGTCGGCGCGGGCCTGAAGATGGCCGACGACGCGCTCGTCGTCACGCCGCACGGCACGACCACGCACATGGACGCGCTGTGCCACATGTGGTCGGGCGACGAGCTCTACAACGGGCACCCGGCCGGACGGGTGCGCTCGTACGGCGCGCAGCGCTGCGGCATCGACAAGGCCGGGCCGGTGGTGGCGCGGGGCGTGCTGTTCGACGTGGCGAGGCTGCGCGGCGTGCCCCACCTGGCCGCGCACGACCGGATCGGCCCCGACGACTTGCAGGGCTGCCTCGACGCGACCGGCGTCGACCTGCGCCCGGGGGACGTCGCCGTCATCCGCACCGGCTGGCCCCTGACCTGGGAGGAGCAGGGGCCGGACGCCTACTGGTCCGGCCAGCCGGGGCTCGACGCCGACGGCGGCCGCTGGCTGGCCGGACGCGACGTGAGCGTGGTCGCCGCCGACAACGCCGCGATCGGCGGCCTCAACGACCGCCAGCTCGCCGACGAGGGCCCGGACGACGACCTGCACCTGATCCTCCTGTGGCGGCACGGCGTCCACCTGGCGGAGATGCTCTGGCTGGAGGAGCTCGCCGCGGCCCGGCCCGCCGACTTCCTGTTCGTCGCGGCCCCGCTGCGCATCGAGGGCGGCACCGCGAGCCCGATCACGCCGATCGCCGTCCTGTAGCGGCCCGCCGCGGCCGGGCCGCGCGGCCGTCCTCGCGGCGCGCGGCGCGGCGGGCGGGGAGCCGTCCGCGCGATCCGCGCGGCGGACGTCATGACCCCGGGTAGGCGCCGCCCCCGTAGCGTTCGTCGAGCGCGTCGTAGTCGGGTGTGAAGCCGCGTTTGGGGATCTCGTCGGCGAACTCGACGTACCGCGGCTTCTTGTACGAGGCGATCTCGGTGCGGACGTGCTCGACGATCTCCTCGGGGGTGGCGGAGGCGCCGTCCTTCAGGACGACGATCGCCTTGGGGGACTGGCCGAACCGCTCGTCCGGGACGCCGATCACGGCCGCGTCCGCGATCGCCGGATGGGTCTTCAGCGCGCGCTCCACCTCGGCGGGGTAGATGTTCTCGTTCGCCGACTTGATCATGCGCAGCTTGGGGCCAATGAACGTGATCGTGCCGTCGGGTTCGCGGCGGCCCAGGTCGCCGGTGTGGTGCCAGCCGCCCGCCGTCTTGGCCGCGTTGAGCTCGGGCCGGTTCCAGTAGCCGCAGAACACGCTGCCGCCGCGCGCGCAGATCTCGCCGACCTCGCCGGGCGGCACCTCGGCGCCGGAGGCGTCCAGGATCCGCACCTGCGTCAGCGGCGACGGCCGGCCCGCCGTCCCCCGGCCGCCCATGCCGAGGCCGAGGAACGTCAGCATGCCGCCGACCTCGGTCTGCCCGTAGCCGCCCATCCCGGACGCGCACCACGGGCTGTCGTCCACCGTGATCATCTCGTCCCACTCCGGGGAGTGCGAGACGAAGCGCAGCGACGACAGGTCGTACGCGCGGTCCTTGTTGGCCTGCACCAGCGCGTCGATCATCGGGCCGAACAGGAACGCCTGCGTGACCCGCTCCCGTTCGATGAGGCGGCAGACCTCCGCCGGCTCGAAGGCGGGGGTGACCACGATCGTGCCGCCGAGCTGGAAGGTGGCCAGCGTGAACATCATCGTCCCGACGTGGAACAGCGGGCCGCACGCCAGGAAGGTGAAGCCGTCCTCCATCTGCCGGATGTGCAGCAGCGCCATGCTGTGCGCGACCAGCGCGGAGTCGCTGAGCAGGGCGGCGTGGGGGCGTCCGTCGAACGCGCCGGTGTAGAGCGCGAGGACGGGGGAGTCGGGGGAGACGTCGGCGTCCGGGTCGGTCGGCTCGGCCGCGGCCGCCCACGACTCGTACTCCTCGCCGGATTCGACCCAGCGCGCGTCGGGCGTGACCTGCCCGCGCGCCTTCTCCACCGCCTCCGACTCCTCCCACACCACGACGGCCGGGGCGAGGTCGGTGAGCACGTGGGCGAGCTCGTCGGCGGTCTGCCGCCAGTTGGCCGGGCAGAAGATCGCGCCGAGGCGCGAGCAGGCCAGCAGCAGCTCCAGCACCCGGAAGGAGTTCCGCCCGAGCCACAGCACGCGTGCGCCGGCCGTCACGCCGTCGGCGGCCAGCGCGCCCGCCAGGCGGTTCACCCGCGCGTCCAGCTCGGGCCAGGTCAGCCGCAGGTCGCCGTCGACCACGGCGGTGCCGAGCGGCCGGCTCCGCCGGTGCTCGCCGAGAACGTCCCCGAGGGTGAGCCGGTGTACGAGGGACATCGCGCCTCCTGGATGTGACGGAACCGGGGGGTGTGGAAGGGCCCGGCGGCCCGCGGGGCGGCCCGGCGGCTCAGCGGAAGGCGGGCATGACCTCCGCCGCGAAGAACCTCAGGACCTTCTTCATCTCCTCGACGGGCATGGGCCGGGTGGAGCCGAAGTCGCACATCAGGTGGGAGTAGCCCATCTCCCGGATCATCTGGATCTGGCCGATGACCCGCTCGGGGTCGCCGATCACCTCCAGCTGCTCCCAGCGGAACTCGCTGTCGACCGCGCCGCCCTTGAGGTAGCGGTTCTGGTAGTACTCGAACCCCTTGGCGGTCTCGCCGGTGCGCGAGTCGATGGGCGCGCTCTGCGGGTTGAAGATGCGCGAGCGGTCGAACATCGCCTCGAAGCGGGCCTGGTCCGCGCGAGCCTGCTCGATGGTGGGCGCCACGTACACGATGCGGCTGGCCACCAGCTCGGCGTCGGCGGCGTCCACGCCGTGGGCGGCGGCCACGGCGTGCCAGGTCTCGGCCGCCTTGGCGATCTTGCGGAACGGCGCGGCGGGGTCGGCCAGGATGGGCAGGCCGCGGGCGGCGTAGATCTCCACGGTCTCCGGGCTGATCGCGGCGACGTGCAGCGGCGGGTGCGGCTTCTGCAGCGGACGCGGCGTCAGCGTCAGCGGGCGCTTGGTCCGGTGGTAGCGCCCCTTGTACTCGAAGTCGTCCTGCGTCCACAGGCCGACCACCATGTCCAGGCACTCGTTGAAGCGGTCGCGCGCCTCGCCGAGGTCGAGCCCGAAGTTCTCGAACTCGATGCTCTGGTAGCCGCGGCCCACCCCGAGGTTCAGCCGGCCGCCCGACAAAAGGTCCACCATCGCGGCCTCCTCGGCCACGTGGATGGGGTTGTGCAGCGGCAGCACGACGATGCCGGTGCCCAGTCGCAGCCGCTCGGTGCGGGCCGCCAGATGGGCCAGCATCGTGAAGATGTTGGGCACCACGCCGTAGTCGCGGAAGTGGTGCTCGGCGACCCACACCCCGTCGAAGCCGAGCTCCTCCAGGAGCTCGATCACCTCGATCTGGTAGTCGTACACCTCGCGCGCGCTCTGGCCCGCGTTCTGGTGGAACAGGTGGAAGGTCGAGAACTTCATCGGGCGGTCGGCCACGGCTACGGCTCCTTCTTCACCGGGCGCGTGCGCGGGGGCGCGGCGTCCCCGGCGCGCGCCGGGTCGGGACAACGCCGGTCCCCATCATTGCGTACCAAGCGCTCGCTTGGGAAGTGTTCCGGGGCGAGGCCGCCGGGAAACGGACGCCGCCGCGGGCCGCGGCCGGCGCGCGATCAGGGGCGCTGCGGCAGCCCGGCGGCGCGGGGCAGCGGCTCCTCGGGCGCGGGCGCCGGCCGGGTCCGGCCGAACTCCAGCGTCAGCAGCGCCGCCGCCAGCCGGGCGATGTCCCACCAGGACCGGAACACGATGCTGCGCGGCCGGTAGGCGGGCCGGAACTTGCGGTCGAACAGGTACAGCGACTCCACCGCGATCCACGGGTCGAGCAGGTGCAGCGCCCGGTAGCCGGCGCGCTCGGCGAGCCCGCGCTCGGCCGACTCCAGCAGTGCGCGGAACGCGGCGAAGTTCAGCGACACCTCCGCCACGCCGTGCCGCCGCGCGTACCCGACGACCTCGACGATGAGCCGCTCGTTGACGCCGTTGGGGGCGCCCGGCGCCCGCCGCATCGCGTCCAGGCTGAGCCCCGACCCGGAGATCAGGTACCGCTGGAACGCGACCGGCTCCCCCCGCGCGGTCGCGGGCGACGGCGATCAGCGCGTCGGCGCGGTAGCCGGTGAGCAGCTCGTCCAGGTTCATGGAGAAGCCGCGCTCGGCCGCGCCGCCCAGCGCGCGCGCCGCGACCCGCCGCAGGGCCTCCCGCAGGTCGGGCGCCAGGTCCCCCTCCCGCAGGATCCGCGTGGTCACGCCCGCGTTGCGGGTGCGCTGCACGGCCTGCCGGACGTTGCGCATGGACCGCCCCCGCAGGCCGAACTCGGCGGTCCGGATGACCACCTCGTCGCCGAACCCGAACGAGCGCAGCGGCGCCCACAGCGGCAGCCGGTCGGCGCCCGCGCCGAGCACGGCGGGCCGCCAGCC